>NZ_JBHUJX010000024.1:0-4222 GCF_042683745.1 Bacillus sp. CGMCC 1.16607 | reverse complement strand
CAGAGGTGGAAGCGCGGTGACGTGTGGAGCTGACTGATACTAATCGTTCGAGGACTTAACCAATTTTAAGGCAAACTTGTTTTTCTTCTTCTTCTATATTATCTAGTTTTGAGGGAACGAACCTCACAAATGAATACAGTCTGGTGGCGATGGCGAGAAGGTCACACCCGTTCCCATACCGAACACGGAAGTTAAGCTTCTCAGCGCCGATGGTAGTTGGAGGATTCCTCCTGTGAGAGTAGGACGTCGCCAGGCAAAAAAAGAACAGCCCATTGTGGTTGTTCTTTTTTTGTATGTGAAAAGTTGATAAAACTCAGAAAATGGTTGATAAGCTGTAAATATTTCCAAAAAGAAGGTATAATCACCATTAATAGATAAGGAAGGAGGCGTTGTTTGATGAAAACGATGTTTATAAATTTCGGGGTGGAAGTTAAATAAGGGTGATCGTATCATTCCCCCTATAAACTGCGTAACCCCTAAAAGTTATAGGAGGATCAATTTTTGGAAAATACGAAGCAAGTTATTCCGATAACAGTAGTGATTGATAAATTGAGATTTGAACTACAGGAAAATCATGATTTTCCCTGGTTACAGAGATTAGGACATGTTTTTTGTGTGTTTGATCAACAAGATTCAGGAAATATTAGTTTTGGATTGAAAAATAAAGATAAAAAGTTTTTTGTAAAATACGCTGGAGCAAGACCGATGGACTTTTCTGGCAATCCAGAAGATGCCATCCAGCGTTTGACAGAGGCAATGCCTGTGTACAATAAATTAGCACATCCACATTTAATAGAGTTAGTAGATCACTTCTCAGTAGGAAATGGATATGTAGCTATATTCGAATGGTTTGAAGGCGAATGTTTGCATTCTCATTGGTCTTTTGGTGGTAGGGCAAAGTATACTGATCCACAGTCACCATTTTACCGATTTAAGAAACTTGAAATTGAAAAACGGTTAGCAACTCTAGATGGAATTTTTTCATTTCATGCTTATATGGAATCACAAGGATTTGTTGCAGTGGATTTTTATGATGGAAGTATTTTGTATGATTTTAAAAATGATGTAACAAAAATATGTGATATTGATTTTTACCGGAAATCACCATCTGTAAATGATATTGGAGAACATTTTTGGGGGGCGAATCGATCGAAATCTCCAGAAGAGTACCAACTTGCAGCACCAATTGATTCTATAACCAATGTATTTAATATGGGAGCAATTGCATTTGGGCTATTAGGTGGAGAAATGGATCGCGCGTTCTCAAAGTGGGAAGCTAATCGAAGACTATATGAAATAGCACTTAAAGCTGTCGAAAAAGATAGGGAGAAGCGGTATCCATCTATTAAAGATTTTTATGAAGACTGGAAAGCTGCCACAATATGAAATATTTTTAATACAAATGTACATCTTTGAAAGTGATGAATTCTCTTCAAAGGTGTACTCAATTAAATAAAAAGGAAACACACACGATTTCTATGACATCGCAGTGTGTTTTTATTGTCATATAATGTAATTATTATTTTTTGTTAGGTTCTCCAGACACAATGTGCCAATGGAGATGTTTCGAGTCTTGGTATTTCCCTAAGTTTGTAATCACCCTACATGCTCCTTTCTCTTCTGTTACCTGTGTAGCAACTTTTTTTATTACTCCGAGTAGTTCTAGTAATAGATCGTTATCACTATCCTCCAATGTAATTAAAGAAGAAATGTGTTTCTTAGGTACAGCAACAATATGTACAGGGTAGAAAGGTTGTGTATGATAATACGCTAAAACATTTTCAGTCTCTAAAACTTTTTTTACCTGAGTTTTTCCACTAAACACTTCCTCACAATAAAAATCTTCTGCCATAACCTTACCTCCTATTTTTTTATGATGGCAAGTCTCAAACCCCACATAGCCTTGGTGAATATATATTATTTTATGAATTACAAACTGCATTTTATCACTATATTAATAGGAAAACTCAATTGGTCACAATTTGGAATGATTTTAGAAAAACAATTAACAATATTTTGTTTAAAAATTGGTAAAATGAGATTTCCATGCTGTATAGAAATATTATTTGTGTAAGTATAGTAATTTCCATATTTAGCAGGAAAGTAGAAACGTACGGTGAAATTACTATGTAGGCAAAGGTTCCATCGGAAAGGTGGATGACATGCCAATTAAAAGTAGTTATCCGTAAAGGTTGGGCAATTATTTGACTATTAAGGACTCACTTTTGCTTCCAATGATATAGATGGTAATAAAATTGAGCTTTGGAGTGACTATCAAAACACAAATTTATAAAATGTTAATTTTGACAAGGAATAAAAATGAAAGGAGAAATCTATGACAAAAACTATTTATCTTGTTCGACACTGCCAAGCGGAGGGACAGTCTTTTTCAGCAAATCTTACAAATATAGGATATGAACAAGCGGAAAGACTGGCTGATTTTTTAATAGACAAAAATATTGAAGCATTACGATCAAGTCCCTATTTAAGAGCAATTCATTCTGTAAAGCCTTTGGCTGAAAAGCTGAATCTACAAATAGAAGAGGACTCTCGTCTTTCAGAAAGGGTATTATGTTCGGATGATCGACCTGACTGGATGCAAATGCTTGAAGATTCATTTAATGATTTAGATTTGTGCTATGAAGGTGGTGAATCAAGTCGAACGGCAATGGCCCGTGGGATTTCAGTTATAACTGAAGTATTCGAATGTGTTGAGAAAACCACTGTTTTAGCTACACATGGAAATTTAATGGCCTTAATAATTAGGCATTATGATCAATCATTTGGTTTTGAACAATGGAAGGCATTATCGAATCCAGATGTTTATTGTATAAAATTCGACGGACAAACTCGGCAGATTGACCGTATATGGGGAGTTTAAAAGACAGCGGATTTTCAAATACTAAAGTATTGATAAATAGAAGAATTTTAAGCAGGTTTGTACTTATTTTGTAACTGCAAGTTGTAATAGAATGGAGTATAGGGTCACTAAAGTAATCTTATGTTAATGTATAAACAAATAAGTTCAGGAGGAGTAATATGGCGATTATAGATATCACAGTCATTCCGGTAGGAACAGAAACACCGAGCGTAAGTGAGTATGTAGCTGAAATACATAGAGTTCTTAAGCAATATGAAGGAAGAATTAAATTTCAGTTAACACCTATGAGCACCCTAATTGAAGGTGAATTGAAAGAATTACTTGAAATCGTTCAGGAAATTCATGAGGTTCCGTTTCAAAAAGGTGTTCAAAGAGTATGTACAAATATTCGAATTGATGATCGTAGGGATAAGGGACACTCAATGGAGAGAAAGCTAAAAGCAGTTGAAAACAAATTGTAGTAATTTTGACATTGAAAGATACATTACTGCCTATCAGAAAAAGTAACCTTCACATATGTGGAAGGTTACTTTTTTAAAATGTAAAAGGAATGAAAGAATGGTTAAAAAGCGAATAAGTAAAGTGTTTTTGTCTGTAATGTCTTTATTTCTTGCTTGGCTTTGTTAGCTGTCATTTAGTATTTGGACATTAGTGATGAAAACTAGCTGAGCTGCAAAAACATATGAGATTTAAAATAATGTAGACCCCGAAGAAATATTGATGGAGGCAAAATCTAAAATAATAGAAAATAATTTAAAATTCACTATGAATTTACAAGGGAAAATCATTTAAGCGCATTTATTATTGTCAGCGATCCCTTGCATATCTAACGAGCAATATTTATTGCAAAAGATATGGAAATGGAAGTATATTCTTCACTTACACCGACCTCTGTATATAAAACTTTCAAAAGCAAAATACCTTTTTTGTTTAGATAACTCTTCTTCTATTTTGGCTACCTCTTGTGTATGCCATTTAAGTAAGAGAATTAAACATAAACAGAAAAGGGAAACTTTTTTTACTTTCCTACTTGCTTTATCAATTTAGAGATGCTATTATAAGAAAGTTGTTATTTTAACTATTAATCTTTTCTTTGAAACTTTTAAAAAGTTGTTGACAAAGAAATTGGTTGGTGGTAAGATATAAAAGTTGTCTCATTAAATTGTTCTTTGAAAACTAAACAACCAAACGTTAACAAATAAAAGCTTCTATTTATAGAAGCAGCCAGAGTAAACTTTATGAGCTAATCAAACACTTTATTGGAGAGTTTGATCCTGGCTCAGGACGAACGCTGGCGGCGTGCCTAATACATGCAAGTCGAGCGAATCTTTGGGTGCTTGC
>NZ_JBHUJX010000023.1:0-83438 GCF_042683745.1 Bacillus sp. CGMCC 1.16607 | reverse complement strand
CATCCTCTTGGCAACATCAGAGTAAGAACACCCTTTTGTGTTTACCTCTTGTCTGATATAATTTATTTCGACCACTGTTAACACTCCTTAAATACCTCCCGTTGAATGGTTTGCCCAACTAGGAGGGTATGGTATTTAGGAATTGTTGGCAAGTGGTTTTTTTATTTTGTGCAAGATTCTAAGCCATGCACAAATTAATGGCCATTCACTACATTAATAGTTTGCCATAAACATAGGTAATGTCGAGTAGGCTCAGGGCAGCTAGCCCCACGGAAAGAAAGTGACTGCAGCGGAAATCAGCACTCTAGTTTTACAGAGCCTAAAAATATGTAGTTTTTTAGTAAAAACTTTTATTAATACCCAAAAATATTATTGTTTGAATATTTGTTATATTCTATAATGATGAAGAATATACTTCGTTAAAATAACAAATGAAGTGTATACTTCAATACTTGGAGTGTATTTTAAATAAAATTAAGGAGATTTTCAATGACAGATAAGACTAAAGAAATCGAGAAAAATATTATTGAAATGTTTCATCATTTACATGAGAACCCGGAAATCAGTTGGGAAGAAAGAAATACAACAGAATATATCATAAACTATCTTACCAAATGGGGCTGTTCTGTTCGAACCTTTAACGATTCAACGGGTGTAATTGGAGAAGTAGGTGAAGGTAAGCCAGTTGTTGCCCTACGTGCAGATATGGATGCATTATGGCAGGAAGTGGATGGTGAATATCGACCGAATCATTCCTGTGGGCACGATGCCCATATGGCAATGGTTCTTGGAGTGGTTAAGTCAATCACTTCTATGGAGTCTCTTCCTTCAGGTACCATTCGGTTTATATTTCAACCTGCTGAGGAAAAGGGAACGGGTGCACTAAAATTTGTAGATGAAGGGGTGGTAGATGATGTTGATTATTTATTTGGTGTTCATTTAAGACCTATTCAAGAAATGAAAATGGGAAAAGCTACTCCTGCAATTCTACATGGAGCTGCTCGATTTATCGAAGGGAAAATTATCGGTGAAGATGCCCATGGTGCACGTCCTCATTTAGGCACAAGTGCAATTGAAGTTGGAGCTTCTATCGTTCAATTGATAAATAATATTCATTTAGACCCGATGATTCCTTATTCCATTAAAATGACTTCGTTCCATGCAGGTGGGCTAAGTCAAAATATCATTCCTGGAAATGCGACTTTCGGACTTGATTTACGTGCACAAACAAATGAAGCAATGGATCTTTTAGTAGAATTACTAGAGGCCCGAATTAAATCGCTTGAAACGTATAATAACATTCAAATCTTAATAGAGACGAAAGCAAAAATAGCTGCTTCTAAAGTTCATCATGAAGCACAAAAATTAATGAAAGCTGCGATTGATGAAGTGTTAGGAAGAGAAAATTGTGAACCGCCTCTTGTGACATCAGGTGGTGATGATTTTCATTTTTATACGATTAAAAGACCTCACCTAAAAGCCACGATGCTTGGTTTAGGTTGTGATCTTTCTCCTGGATTACATCATCCGAAAATGACCTTTAATCATGAGGCATTACATAAAGGAACTGCTATATTAGAACAGGTTATTCTCAAGGCTTTGACAATTGAAAATGACTAAAAAAACACTTTAAAGGGGGATAATAATGAAAGTTTTTATTTCGGCTGATATGGAAGGGGTCTCTGGAATTACAGATTGGGAAGACGTGTTACCAGGAAAGCGGACTTATGAATACTCTCGAAAACTCTTTACAGACGATGTGAATGCTGCCATTGAGGGTGCTATCGAAGGCGGTGCTACACAAATTATCGTAAATGAAGCACATGGTCCGATGAGAAATCTGATCCCTGATCAACTTCATCCGAAGGCAGAACTAGTACGGGGCTTTTACAAACCATTACTCATGATGCAAGGGTTAGATGAAACCTTCGATACCGTTTTTTTTGTTGGGTACCATGGAAAAGGTGGAGAAATGGATGCTCTAATGAATCATACTTTTTTAGGTAGTTGTATTCAACGTTTTTATCTTAATGGGAAGGAAGCTAGTGAAGCTGATTTTAATGCTATCGTAAGCTACATGCCACAAGTAGAGTTACTAGATTCTAGAAAAGTAAGGTATGTTTCAAATGATCTTATAGAAGCTTCAAAAGTATTAACCGCCATGATTCTTTTAGCAATTCAAGCCTCTAATACAATGACTTTTTAAAGATAAACGAAAAATAATGTCCGTAAAAAATAGTCCTTTGAAATAAATTGTTTATAAAAAAATAATTAAAGGTGTGAATCAAGTGAGTTCAGAATTTTTTTATCCTAATGATCACCAGCCATTTATTTTAGATGCTCATTTTGATTTATTAATGGATGTTCAGATTCAAAGAGAAAAAGGTAGAACAAAAGTGATCGAAACAGATTACTTACCAAGGTTTAAAGCTGGAGGAATTCATGTAATCGTAGCTGCAGTTTTTGTAGATGGTCATTTCGTTAATCATACGGCACTTCAAACGGCATTAGGACAAATTAGCGGACTTTTTGAAGAAGTGAGCGAATCTTCGGATAAATTAATGATTTGCCTTAACGCTAACGATATGAGAAAGGCTTATGAATCAGGTAAAATAGGTTTCTTGTTATCTTTAGAAGGTGCTGAGCCTTTAGGAACAGACTTAAGTTTATTGCGTATCTTTTATGAATTAGGTGTTAGAAATTTAGGACTTGTATGGAGTAGACGTAATCAAGTTGGAGAAGGGAGTCACTTTCAGCCCATACGTGAAGGAAGAAAAGGAGGCATTACATCTTTTGGAATTAAAGTAATTGAAGAAGCAGAAAAGCTTGGAATAACCGTTGATGTTAGTCATTTAAACGATGAAGGTTTTTTAGATGTATTAGAATTTTCAAAAAGGCCAATCATTGCTTCGCATTCTAATGCTCGTTCTTTATGTCCAACAATGAGGAATTTAACTGATATCCAAATGAAAGCCATAGCTTCAAAAAATGGTGTAATAGGAATTAATGCAGTCAGTATGTTGGTTGCTGACAGTGATAAGGAATGTAAAATAGAAAAACTTGCTAATCATGTTGATTATATGAAAGATATGGTGGGAATTGAACATATTGGAATTGGTTTAGATTTATGTGATGACTTTATGAAATATGTGTCACCAGAAGATTTATTAAAGATGCCACGAAACCCTTTTGATATCATACAAGGACACCAAAATTTTCCGAAATTTATTGAAGAACTATTAAAGAGGGGATATAAAGAAAATGAATTATCTTTGTTGCTTGGACTGAATTTTCTTAGAGTTTTTGAAACAAACATGAATAACTTGTGTACGAAACTATAGGGAACGGAAGGATATAACAGTCAATATTTTTTAGAAAATATGATTGACTAAATATTCTAAAAATTGTACACTTTAAACAAATAAATGAAGTTTATACTTCTTTATTGGAAATACTGGTGCATAAACTTCTCTTATTTAATCTATTTGGAGGTGTATAAATGAAAATACTAATAGGCCAAGTAGCACATGAAACAAATACGTTTTCAAATGTACCAACTACTATCGATTCTTTTAAATTGTGGGATTGGGAGCATGGAGATGCCATTCTTCAAAAAAATAGAGGTGTACGTGGTTTTTTAGGTGGCCTTATTGATCGAGCAGAGTCATTAGGTCATGAAGTAGTTCCTACTTTTAGCGCATTTGCATATCCTACCGGAATTATTACATTGGAAACATTTGTGCGACTAAAAAATGAATTACTTGATTCGATAAAATCAGCTGGCGAATACGACGCTATCTGTCTTTCGCTTCACGGAGCAGGAGTTGTAGAGACGATCGATGACTTCGAAGGAGAATTATTAAAGTCCGTTCGAGAAATAGTCGGATACGATACACCACTTGTCGTTACCCTTGATTTACATGCTAATGTAACAGAACTAATGGTGAAAGAGGCTAATGCTATTGTTGGCAATAACTTTTACCCCCATATTGACTGTTATGAGATCGGTCAAGAAGCTATAAATCTCACAATTGAAATTGTAAATGGAAATATCCACCCAACCATGCATCTACTTAACTTACCACTAATTATTCCTACATCCGCAACAAGTCTTTCACCAGCAAAAGAAATTAATGAATTATGTTGGAAATGGGAAGGAAATGAGCACGTTTTAGATTGTACATTTTATCATGGATTCCCATTTACAGATATTCCGCAAATTGGAGTTTCTGTTCTTGCAACTACGAATAATAATCCGAGCTTAGCAAAAGAAGCAGCTGAAACTGTAGCAATGGAAATTTGGAAATTAAGAGAGGAGTTTACGCCCAAAACACTTAGTCCAATAGAGGGAATTAATGAAGCATTACAATCTCAGCAATTCCCCGTAGTCATGAATGAAACATCTGATAACCCTGGAGGAGGTACACCTGGGGATGGTACACATCT
The DNA here is from genome assembly GCF_042683745.1 of Bacillus sp. CGMCC 1.16607. NCBI lineage: Bacteria > Bacillati > Bacillota > Bacilli > Caryophanales > Bacillaceae > Bacillus > Bacillus sp. CGMCC 1.16607. Next base: position 78,992 of record NZ_JBHUJX010000023.1, on the reverse strand, counting down.
TTTAAGAGAGCTTATACAACAAAAAGTTAAGAAAACGTGCTTCGGTTTTATCTATGATCCGGAAGTTGTTGAAGTTGCTCATAAAGCAGGGGTTGGAAGTACAATAGATATTCTTTTAGGAGGCAAAACTGATCATCTACATGGTGAACCAATTGCATTAAAGGCTTATGTAAAATGCCTGACCGATGGATGCTTTGTTTATACTAATCCGATTTGGAGAGGTAGAAAGGAAAACCAAGGAAAAAGTGTTCGACTACAAGTTGACGATATAGACATTATTGTTTGCTCAGTTAAATCACAAGTCCTTGATGATGAAATTTTCAAATTACACGGAATCAATGTAACAGAGTATCAAATCGTAGCTTTAAAATCTAGTACACATTTTAGAGCATGCTTTGAAAACTTATCAAACAAGATTATCACAGTCGATTCGCCAGGATTAACAACATTAGACTTCACTTCATTTGACTATAAGCGAGTAAATAAACCAATCTATCCTTTACAAGATGTCCAAACAGAAGCAATATTGAAGTAGCAAGGAGATTAATATGAATTCAGTAAAAGAGACGATCAAGAGTCATTATGACAGTTTAACTAAATTACAAAAAATTGTTGCTAAGACCATTATTGAAGATCCAAAAGTCGTTATTCTTCAAACGGCTAAAGAGTTAGGAGTATTAACAGGGACAAGTGAAACAACGGTCATTCGGTTTTGTTATGCAATTGGATACAAAGGTTATGCTAACTTACAGGATGAAATTCAAAAAGAACTTTTAGTATCCAAAGATATGGATACCCTCTCACGTTTTGAAAAGATGTCCGACTCATCATCTAATTTTGAAGAGTTGGCTTATAAGGAAATGAATCAAGACCTTAAATATATTCAGAAGACATTAGAAGAATTTAATAATCAGCTGTATTCAGATATTGTTGATGCCATCATTAAAGCAAAAAGAATCGTAGTAATTGGATTTCGTATTTCGTATGCACCAGCTCACTGGTTGTCGTATACTCTCAACGTTGTAAAAGGAAACACGACTTTATATCGTGGAGAAGTTGACGATGCCAATTTTATCTTATCTGATATTGACGAAAACTATTTAGTTATCGCTATATCATTTCCGAGGTATGCACAAGAAACAATATCATTTGTTAGAGCTGCGAAAAGTAAGGGGGCAAAAATCTTTGCACTGACGGATGATGAATTCTCACCTATCGGAAGATACTCTGATTTTCTCATTAAGGTAACAACACCGGAGCCTACTTCAATTAAAGGAATGCCAACTATTTTTTCTATACTTAATTTATTTGTTACAGGTGTTATGAATCAAGATAAAAATAATGTTCAAAAGCAGCTATCAAAATACAGGGAATCAAGTAATTTATTTCATTCCTTTGTTGCTTCAAACAGTAGTAAGGAGAGTGATTAGTTGAATATTGAGAAGATTAAAATCACACAACTAAAAATCCCATTGAAATCACAATTCGAAACAAGCTTTGGAAGTGTAAAAATGAAAGATTTCTTACTTGTTTCCGTAGAAGGGGGTGGAGAAACTGGATATGGTGAAAGTGTAGCGATGCCTTATCCGATATACAACGAAGAAACGACCGAAACGGTAAAATATATGTTAAAACAGTTCCTTTTCCCAAAATTAAAGGAATTACAAAACATCCACCCGAATGATCTTTCATATGCGTTTTCCGGCATACGAAGAAATTATATGGCAAAGGCTGCAATCGAGGGAGCAATTTGGGATTTATACGCGAAGCAACAAAAAATATCTCTAGCAACAGCATTAGGAGGAACAAAAACGGAAATTGAAGTGGGAGTTAGTATTGGAATAGAGTCAAAAATTGATGATTTACTTAGAAAGGTTAATCAATTTCTCGAGGATGGATATAGAAAAATAAAAGTAAAGATTAAACCAGAATGGGATATTGAACCTATTAAAGCCATTCGTCAATCTTTCGGTTACGACATACCATTAATGGCTGATGCCAATTCTGCGTATTCGTTGAAGGATCGTGGATTATTATTAAGTCTTGACCAATTTAATTTAATGATGATTGAACAGCCTCTTGCCCATGATGATATTATTGATCATGCTCGCTTGCAATCAGAAATGGACACACCGATTTGTTTAGATGAAAGTATCCATTCGATAGAGGATGCTAGAAAAGCAATTGAACTTGGAAGCTGTAAAATTATTAATATAAAGATTGGAAGGGTTGGGGGTCTAGCGGAAGCTAAACAAATACATGATTACTGTCAAGGTCATTTCATTCCAGTATGGTGTGGCGGAATGCTTGAATCGGGAGTAGGAAGGGCACATAATATTGCCATCGCTTCATTAAGTAATTTTTCCATTCCCGGTGATACATCACCATCAAATCGATATTGGGAAGAGGATTTAGTAAATCCTGAGATTACATTTAAAGAGTCTGGCGTACTTAAGGTCCCAACAGGTCCTGGTATTGGTTTTGAAATTGATCTAGAACGAGTGAAGAAATATACAGTTCATTCTGAGGAATTTCAGTTTTAACTTAAAAATGGTGGTGAATGATTACAAAAATGTCTTCAGAACTAAATTATAGGTTAATCGATTCTATTCATGAATTAGAACAAGTGGTCGAACTCCAAATCAAGATTTGGGGTAGTGAAGCAACGACACATCTTCCACAATTATTAGCATCAGCTCATAATGGAGGAATTGTTAACGGAGCATTTAACAAGGAAAATCTAATAGGGTTTTGTTACGCCTTTCCAGGGTACAAAAACAATAATCTATACCTATGTTCACACATGCTAGGGATATTACCTAGCTATAGAAACGGTGGAATTGGTTCTCATTTGAAGCTTGAGCAGAGAAAACGTGCTCTCGAATGCGGTTACCGGAAGATTATTTGGACGTTTGACCCTCTACAAACAAGAAATGCTTACTTAAATCTCAATAGATTAGGCGGATACGTTCGAGAATATTATACCTCTCATTATGGTGAAATGAAGGATAAGATTAATATAGGGTTACCAACTGATCGATTACTCTTAGAGTGGGATATTGACTCTTCTCCTTTAGCTGACGGGGAGAGTGGTGATCAAAAATCTAGTAATTGGAAGCGCTATCATCTTTGCTTTAAGTGGTCAATAAAGGATGATCTTCCATACCCAAATCTCAACAAGGGCCTAGAAAATGGACATGAAGGCTACCTATTACCAGTTCCAACAAATATTGATAGTATGAAAGATAGCAATCTAGAATTAGCTTATCAATGGAGAATTGCCATTAGAAACTTATTAATTCCATTGTTAAATAGTGGGTACCAAATTACAGGATTGTTAAAGAACGAACAACACGTTCATTATTATGTAGTTGAAAAACTACATAAATAGTTTTTAGTACCAGATAGTGTTTAGTATGTTTTTGTATATTATTTATTCGTATTTTAGAATTTTAAATTCTTTAAAAAGGGAGAGGTTTAAATGAACCAAGTAACAATGATGAATGAGTTTGAACAATACTGTAAAGAGATTGTTGACAAATATGACATTCCAGGTTTTTCAATCGGATTATCTAAAGATGGTGAATTATTTTACGATAGAGGATTTGGCTATCGAAATACAGCTCAAAAGCTCCCTCTTTCTGCTGATACCGTTTTTGGTATAGGTTCAGTTACTAAATCATTTACATGTGTAGCGATTCTTCAATTGCAAGAAGCAGGAAAACTAAATGTCCACGACCCAGTAATAAAATATATTCCTGAGTATAAGACACCTGATGAAAATCATACGAAACAAACAACGATTCATCACTTCATGACACACTCTGCAGGACTACCACCTTTGGCCACTCTACATGGAGCATTAAAAAACAGCTTAGAAAAAGAACCTAAATTTGACGAAGATAGTCAAAGTGAAGAAAAAAAAGAAAATCCATTGGATAAATTACCTGTAATTGATACTTATCAAGACTTATTAGAGTTTATCGGGAAAGAAAATTACAAATTGTTAGGTGCCCCTGGAACAGAATTTAGCTATTCAAATGATGCCTATTCCCTTTTAGGATTAATTATTGAAAGAGTGAGTGGAAAAACATACGAGCAGTATGTGAAGGATTATATTTTAGATCCAGCTGGTATGCATCATAGTGTTTTTCATATAGAAGAGTTGAAAAATTATGATGATGTAGCAAGTTTATATAATTCACGTAAGAAAGATGATGAGACAATCATTTTTGAATCCAATAATCCATGGGATGCACCATCAATGAGAGCTGCTGGCTTTTTAAAGTCAACGGTTAATGACATGATGAAATATCTTGAAATATTCCGAAATGGAGGCAAGGTTGGCAATGTTCAAATCCTATCTTTAGAGAGTGTAGAATTAATGACGACTCCATACATTGAATGTGCATATGAAAAGTATTATGGGTACGGTTTAATGATTACTCCTGATTTCTTTGGCTATAAACTAGTGGAACATGGAGGATCCGTTAAAGGTGTAGCTGCTCAAATGGCTATCATTCCAGAAATTGGTGTAACGGGTGTGTCTTTTGCAAATTTAGCTGGTGTTCCATCAACTAAACTATTATTTAGTGCCTTTGCTAATTTTCTAGGGAAGAAAAATGAAGATTTAAACTTAAACCTTAAGGAAATAAAACTACCTTCAGATGCTTTGACTGAATATGAAGGAACATTCGTTTCAGGGGAAGGTATGACTACCAAGTTTTCTATAGAAGATAATAAATTATTACTCACAGCTGAAGGAATGGTAAATACAGTGCTAAAACCAGTAGGTGAGGATCTGTTTTTAATTCAGTTCAGAGAATCCGAGATTACGATTCGTTTTGTTAGAGATGATAATAGCAAGATTCATCGTGTTGCATTTGGTTTTAGACAAATACCTAAAGTAGGTTAAGGGAGGATACCCGATGTCTATTAAATATGTGGGGAAATATTTAAAATTTTTGACGCTTTTGCTGATTTCATTCTGTCTAATGACTGCATGTAGTTCTAAGGAGACGATCAATTCTAGCAAAGAGAAAAAAGTATCCACAAATAATTCAAAAGAAAGTACTTCCCCTGTCAAGGGAGGGGTACTTTCAATAGGGTTTGCGGAAGAACCAGATACACTTGATGTTCACTTAACAGGTATGAGTATTGCTGATACAATCGGTGGACAAATTGGTGGTTCTCTGTTAACTCTTGATCCAAAAACTTTGGAAATAATACCTTATCTTGCTGAGAGTTATCAAGTTTCTGAAGATGGAAAAACAATTACGTTTAAAATCAAACAGGGTATAACTTTTCATGATGGAACTCCATTAACTTCATCCGTTTATAAACAAACCTTTGAAAGAATTTTGAATCCTAATACAGGTGCAACAGTTACAAGGAACCTATTAGCAGGTGTTAAAACGATAACAGCTCCTGATGATCAGACATTGGTGATTCAGCTTGAAGCACCTTCTGCCCCGTTCTTAATGAACCTAATCGCGGAAGGGTATATGCAGCCACTGTCTATGAAAGCAATTGAAAAATATGGGGCTGATTATGGTAGAAACCCTGTGGGGGTGGGACCTTGGAAATTTAAAGAATGGAAAACAGGTCAATCTATCTCATTGGAAAGAAACGAAGATTTTAAATGGTCAAAATCATTTTTTGAAAATAGAGGAAGTGCTTATCCAGACCAGCTCGTCTACAAATTTATTAAAGATTATCAGACAATGCTTGCAGCATTAGAGAGTGGCTCAATCGATATTGCTTCAAATATTGCAGCCAAAGATGTAAAGAGATACAGAGATAACGAAAAATTTGAAGTACTTGAACTGGAGCGACAAGGGTTAGGCTTGTTTATTGAAATGAATCTTGAAAATGAACAATTTAAAGATATTAATTTAAGAAAAGCTTTAAATATGGCTATCAATAAGGATGCCATCATACAAGCTTCCTTGAGTAATGAGGGAAAGCCTGCGTTCGGTCCTTTACCATCCACAATATTTGGATATGACAGTGAAGTGGAGAATTATGGTTATCAATATAATAAAGAAGAAGCTTTAAAACTACTAGAAAGTTCCGGATGGAGCAAGAATAGTAAAGGGATTCTCGAGAAAGATGGAAAAGAGTTGAAATTAGAGTTACTTTCATTTGATAGATGGAATCAACAAGCACAAATTGTTCAGGCGATGTTAAAAGAGATTGGAATTCAGTTAAGTATCCAAACGATGGAAGCGGGAACATTAATTGAAAAAGTAACACAAGGAGATTATGAGCTTTCGTTCCTTAGCTACACGTATTATGATCCAGATATTCTATATATGTTATTTCATTCGAGTCAAATCGGGGGATTAAACCATTCGCGGGTAAAAAACCCTGAATTAGACGCTCTACTTGAAAAAGGAAGAGCAACAATTGATACAGATGAGCGAAAACAAATTTATGCAGATATTCAAAAGATTGTAGTCAAAGATGCTTATTGGGTTCCACTTTATGCTGAGAAGATATTCAGTGTAGCAAACAATAGAGTAAAGGGTATTAAACTATCCCCTATTGGATTATTGCCGCATGATATTTGGGTGAAATAAGTATGAAACAATATTTGGTAAATAGAATACTAGCTGGAATTGTCGTAATTTTCGGAATTTCAATTTTCTCCTTTCTGTTAATCCATTTAATTCCTGGAGATCCGGTAAAGATGATTCTTGGTAATAATGCCACAATTGAAGAAGTAGAAAGACTAACAAACCATTTGGGGCTTGATGAGCCCCTTTTGGTACAATATTCCGAATATATTAGGAATGTTATTCAAGGAGATTTTGGAACATCCTTAAAGACAGGTAGACCTGTCATTATTGAGATTACCGATCGATTTCCCGAAACAATAAAGTTAGCATTTTCAGGAATATTTATTGCCTTTATATTAGGAATTTCGACTGGCATTTTAGCGGCAAAGTTTAAAGATACCTTTATTGATAAATTTTTTATGAGTCTGGCTACGCTTGGTGTTTCAATACCTGGGTTTTGGTTCAGTTTATTGTTAGTGATGATATTTTCTGTCAAGTTAAATTGGTTTCCGATTGCAGAAGGTACTGGAATAAAGGATTTAGTATTACCATCCATCGCATTAGGTGTCGTTGCTTCAACGATGATTAGTAGGCTTACACGTAATGGAATGGTAGAAGTTCTTTCAAATGACTTTATTAGAACAGCAAAAGCAAAAGGTTTAGAAGAACGACATATACTTTTTCGTCATGCTCTTAGGAATGTTTTGATACCTGTGGTCACGGTTATTGGTTTACAAATGGCTGCCCTTTTAGGTGGAACGGTTATTATTGAACAGGTTTTTAATTGGCCAGGTCTTGGAACACTTGCTATAGGGGCAATCAGTTCTAGAGATTTCCCGCTTATTCAGGGAACTATTCTTTTTATGGGTTTTGTTTATGTATCCATAAATATATTAGTGGATGTTATGTATGGGATGATAGATCCTCGCGTTGATCTGAGTGTAAGGGAGGAAAGATAAAGAGATGGCAAAACTTAGTGAGGCATTTAAACCATTATCATCTCAAGCGATCCCTAGATCAGATAGAAAGTTCAAAATGAAATCAGTCGAAAAAATGCTAAAAGATAGACGTGCAAAATACAGCATTTTTTTACTTTTTATTTTTGCACTAATAGGTATACTTGCACCAATTCTTGCGCCATACAATCCTGAAGAACCTTTTTATGATGCACTATTGCAACCGCCAAGTAAGGAATATTTATTAGGAACAGATGCATTAGGAAGAGATGTCTTATCTCGTTTGTTATATGGAACTCGTGTTACGCTTACCGTTTCCTTATTGGCAGTATGTATTACGTTTGTAATTGGAACATCGATTGGATTAATTAGTGCTTATGTTGGAGGAATTGTTGACAATATTTTAATGAGGATAATGGATGTCTTACTTGCGCTTCCAAGCATTATTTTGGCATTAGCTATTGTTGCTATATTAGGCCCTAGTCTTACTAATGCTATGATTGCTGTTGGTATAGCATCCATTCCTAGTTTTGCTCGATTAACTAGAAGTGCAGCGTTGACGATAAAAAGCTCGGGATTTGTAGAAGCTAGCAAATCCATTGGCAGTTCCAATAGCTGGATACTCCGAAGACAATTCATACCAAACATTGCTGGAATATTATTTGTTTATACCTCTTTATTCATTGGTGTCGCAATATTAGATACGGCTGCACTTAGCTTTATTGGTTTAGGTGCACAACCACCTACACCCGAATGGGGAACGATGTTGAGTGAAGGAAAGAATTATATTTACGAGGCATGGTGGCTGTCAATTTTTCCTGGTGTTGCAATCACTATAGTTGTATTTACAGTCAATTTTCTAGGTGATGCACTCCGAGACATCTTTGATCCGAAATCATTGGATTAAATAGAATGAAGCAAATATATGCCAAAGGGGATAATTTATGTCTTATGTGTTAGAGGTGAAGGGTTTAACGACACGATTTCAAAGTAAAAAAGAATCTATAACCGTAGTAGACCGAGTAGATTTTAAGTTGAACGAAGGAGAGGTATTAGGGATAGTTGGCGAATCAGGTTGCGGAAAAAGCGTAACATCATTATCGATCCTTCAATTACTTGGGAAAAATGGCAAATCCCAAGGTGAGATTTTATATAAGAATAATAATCTACTCGATCAAAGTGAGAAAGAGCTTCGAAGAATTAGAGGGAGTGAGATTTCTATGATTTTTCAAGATCCTATGAATTCTCTTAATCCCTTATTAACAATAGGAAAACAAATTGGGGAAATTATTCAAAAACATGAAAATATAAGAGGAGAAAAATTAAAAAATAAAGTAGTTGATCTTCTTGAAAAAGTTGGAATATCACGTTCAAGTAATATTTTTCATGAATACCCACATCGTTTATCTGGTGGAATGAAACAAAGAGTTATGATTGCAATGGCCATTGCTTGTAATCCTGCTATTCTCATTGCTGATGAGCCTACAACTGCACTAGATGTAACGATTCAGGCACAAATATTAGATTTACTAAAAATATTAAAAGACAGCTTAAATATGTCTATATTACTTATCACACATGACCTTGGTGTGGTAGCCGAAATATGTGACAGAGTCGTTGTCATGTATGCGGGTCAAGTAGTAGAAATGACAGATACCCGAACTTTACTAAGGAAACCAAGACACCCTTATACAATCGGATTAATTCAATCTACTCCTCAACAATCTAAAGGTCGCAGCCGTTTAAAATCAATATCTGGTCAAGTACCGACACCAGATCAATTTCCTGTGGGATGCCGCTTTGCAGATCGATGCTCAAGTGCACTTGATATTTGCTATTCAGATGAACCTCCCTTATTAGAACTTGAGCCAACAACTTTTTGCAAATGCTGGCTTTATCAGAGCATGGAGGAAGTAATATGATGTCAACATTGCTTGAGGTTTCAGGCTTAGAGAAGAAATTTTTAGTCAAAAAAGAATGGTTTAAACCTCAAAATTATGTCTATGCAGTTAATGGGGTAAGTTTTAAATTAAATGCTGGAGAAACTATTGGAATCGTTGGGGAGTCAGGTTGCGGGAAATCAACAACTGGTAGATGCCTATTGCGTTTAATCGAACCTACGAAGGGTGAGGTTTTATTTAAAGGTAAAGACATTACGAAATTAAATAAAAAAGATATGAAAGAATTACGTAAGGATATTCAAATGGTATTTCAAGACCCTATGGATTCTATGAACCCTAAATTAACGATAGGTGAAATTTTAAATGAACCATTAATTGCTCATAATGTCTCAAAAGACAAGAGAAGTGAATTACTCAAGAAAACGATCGAATTAGTTGGTCTGCCTGAAAGTTACTTGAGTAGGTATCCTCATGAATTTTCTGGTGGTCAACGGCAAAGGATTTGTATTGCTAGGGCAATTATCCTCAGACCAAGTATAGTTGTTGCTGACGAACCAGTGTCAGCTTTAGATGTTTCAGTTCAATCTCAAATATTAAATTTACTACAGGATTTGCAGGATGAACTTGGGTTGTCATATATATTTATTTCCCATGATTTAGGGGTAGTTGAACATATTGCTCATAAAGTGGCTGTAATGTATTTAGGGGAAATGGTTGAAATGGCAGAGAAAGATTTGCTTTTCGAGGAACCTTTACATCCATATACTCAAGCCTTAATATCGGCGATTCCAAGGACAGACCCCGATGAACAAAAAGAAAGAATTATATTAAAAGGTGAGCTTCCATCACCACTTCATCCTCCAACGGGTTGTAAGTTCCATCCCCGCTGTGAACATTCAACTGATATCTGTAGAACAGATAGACCTATCTTAAAGGATGTGCAAGGTCGAGCAGTAGCTTGTCATTTATATTAAGGGGATGCTAGAACTGATAGAAGGATTTAGAATCTTATCAATGAAAATTGAACGTTCATAAATTGGAATTATTACTCGTAATAAAATCTATAATGCTCTAAAATTGTTTTTTTGGAATAATATTAAAATACATTTTTACAGCATAAATATTTTTCGAAAAATGATTTTTATATGTAAGAGATTCAAAAAAAATATAAAAAAGGGTTTGACAAAGTTTTTTTAACCTGTTAATTTTAGTCTTAATAAATTTTGAAAAATAAAATTGATGACGAGAAGAGTAAGATAAGCGCCCTGTTCTACAGAGAGTCGGTATTTGGTGCGAGCCGATGTTCAGAACTTATCCGAAAATCATCTCCGAGATGCAATGCTGAAAGTTAAGTAAGGATTGCCGGGTGGTCCCCCGTTACAAAGGAACACGTATGATTGTACGTTGATCGAGTGCCGTAAGTGTATTTTCTATACATAAACGGAACTAGGGTGGTATCGCGAGCTAAACTCGTCCCTATTTTAGGGGCGAGTTTTTTTGTTTTTCAAAAAAAGAAAGGGGGTTTTTAAGTCAATTACGATCCGTTTGAAATGTTATGAAAAAAAATAATCTGAAATGAGGAATGTATGATGAGTGAACAATGGATTTATTTAAATGACCGTTTTGTTAGCAAGAAAGATGCTGTTGTTTCTGTGTATGATCACGGATTTTTATACGGTGATGGAGTATTCGAAGGAATTCGAGTGTATGAAGGAAATGTTTTTCGACTAAAAGAGCATGTGGATCGCCTTTATGATTCTGCGAAATCAATTATGCTAGATATCCATTATAGCAAACAAGAAATGAGTGAGCTTGTTGTAGAGACTTTGAGAAAAAACAATCTACAAAATGCATATATTCGAGTGGTTGTTTCAAGGGGTGTCGGGAATTTAGGTTTAGATCCATCTTCATGTGCCCGTCCACAGGTAATTGTTATCGCTGAAGAATTAGCATTATTTCCAAAAAAACTATATGAAACGGGAATCGATATCGTCTCCGTAGCAACACGAAGAAATCGGTCAGATGTTCTTTCACCTAAAGTGAAATCATTAAATTATTTAAACAATATTCTTGTCCGAATCGAAGCCAATTTGGCTGGTGTTAGCGAAGCACTAATGTTGAATGACCAAGGATATGTAGCTGAAGGCTCTGCGGATAATGTTTTCATCGTTAAAAATGGTGAAATCTTTACTCCACCTGGTTACGTCGGGGCGTTAGAGGGAATTACGAGAAACGTGATCATGGAATTGGCTGTAAAGCTTGGCTTCCCAATGAAAGAGCAGGTATTTACAAGACATGATGTATACACAGCCGATGAAGTCTTTTTAACTGGAACGGCAGTTGAGGTAATTGCGGTAGTGAAGGTGGATGGCAGGTCAATTGGTGAGGGCAAACCAGGGAACTACACGAACAGACTTTTAGAAGAATTTAGAAAAACTGTTGTGGAAGATGGAGTAAAAGTTTACGAACAGCAAAATGTACATGCAGGATAGGGGGAAAAGATTGTGCGCAGTGACATGATTAAGAAGGGGGTCGACCGAGCTCCTCATAGAAGCCTACTTTATGCAACAGGTGTGAAACTAAAGGATCTTGATAAACCATTCATCGGGGTTTGTAACTCGTATATTGACATTATACCGGGACATGTTCACCTTAGGCAGTTTGCAGATGTTGTAAAAGATGCGATTAGAGAAGCTGGTGGAATTCCGTTTGAATTTAATACGATTGGTGTCGATGATGGAATCGCGATGGGCCATATCGGCATGAGATATTCTCTACCTAGTAGGGAGCTTATCGCAGATTCAGCAGAAACCGTGATCAATGCTCATTGGTTTGATGGAGTCTTCTACATTCCCAATTGCGACAAGATTACGCCAGGTATGCTGATGGCAGCGGTTCGAACAAATGTCCCTTCTATCTTTGTTTCAGGTGGCCCAATGGAGGCGGGCGTTTCGAGTACTGGTAAGCCGTTATCATTAGTATCCGTGTTTGAAGGTGTAGGAGCTTATCAATCAGGAAGAATGTCGGAAGAGGAATTACTCGATATTGAAAAAAATGCTTGTCCAACATGCGGTTCATGTTCGGGAATGTTTACAGCCAACTCAATGAATTCACTTATGGAAATGCTCGGAGTGGCTCTTCCGGGGAATGGAACACTTGTTGCTACTTCAAAAGAACGCCATCAATTGATCTATGATGCGGCTAAATATTTAGTGGAAATGATTAAAAAAGACATTAAACCACGAGACATTATAACAAAAGAAACGATTGATGATGCGTTCGCTCTTGATATGGCAATGGGCGGGTCGACAAATACCGTTCTACATACATTAGCGATTGCGAATGAAGCTGAAATTGATTATGACTTAAATCAAATTAATGAAGTAGCGAAACGAATTCCTTATTTGTCTAAAATTAGCCCAGCATCCGATTATTCGATGCAAGATGTCCATTATGCTGGTGGTGTAAGTGCAATCATAAAGCAGCTTTGCGAAATGGAAGGTGCGGTTCACCCAGATCGAATCACCGTAACAGGAAAAACGCTATATGAGAATGTAAAGGATGCCAAAATCTTAAATGATGATGTGATTCGCACAAAGGAAACTGCCTATAGTCCTGTTGGAGGCTTATCGATTTTATTCGGCAATGTTGCTACTGATGGATGTGTTATCAAGGTAGGGGCAGTTGATCCAGCTATCAAGACCTTTAAAGGTGAGGCCATTGTATACGAATCTCAGGATGAAGCATTAGTAGGGATCGAAAGTGGTGAAGTGAAGGCAGGGCATGTTGTCGTCATCAGATACGAAGGTCCAAAGGGAGGACCGGGAATGCCGGAAATGCTCGCACCAACTGCAGCGATTGCCGGTAGGGGTCTTGAAAAGGACGTGGCACTGATTACTGACGGACGTTTCTCAGGTGCATCAAGAGGAATATCAATCGGACATATTTCACCAGAAGCGGCTGAAGGTGGACCGATCGCTTATGTTGAAAATGGTGATTCCATATTGATCGATTTAGTAAATAGAACCATTTCACTTTTAATTCCCGAAGAAGAATTAATTGCAAGAAAGATGAATTGGCAACAACCAGAGCCAAAGATTAAAAAAGGCTATTTAGCGAGATATTCGAAACTAGTTACTTCAGCAAGCACGGGTGGAATTTTAAAAATTTAATGATGCGTTACAAATTTTATATTCCGGTAGAGAAAGGAGATTCATATGAGATCGAAAGTTATGGCAACGGTTGAATTGGAAGGTTCGAAGCTAAATGGAGCAGACCTTTTTATCCAAGCCTTAAAGCAGGAAAATGTAGAAATATTATTTGGCTATCCAGGTGGGGCTGTATTATCCATTTATGATGCATTATACAAATCTCCGATAAAGCATATCCTTGCGCGCCATGAACAAGGAGCCATCCATGCAGCTGAAGGCTATTCTCGTGTTTCCGGAAAGCCAGGTGTAGTCGTAGCGACTTCAGGTCCAGGTGCAACTAATTTAGTCACAGGTATTGCTGACGCCATGATGGATTCATTGCCCCTTGTCGTATTTACAGGGCAAGTTGCTTCACAAGTAATTGGAACAGATGCTTTTCAAGAAGCCGATGTCGTAGGAATCACTACACCGATTACGAAACATAATTATCAAGTGAAAAGAATAGAGGATCTTCCTAGAATTGTGAAAGAGGCTTTTCACATTGCAACAACCGGAAGACCTGGTCCTGTTCTAGTTGATATTCCTAAAGATTTAGCTGCTCTTTTCACCTCTCCATTACAACATGTAGATGTCGAGTTAGCTGGTTATCAACCATCGGTAGAACCGAATCCGTTACAGATTCAAAACCTTTTAGATTCTTTAAGGGGTTCTAAAAAACCTGTCATTTTAGCTGGCGCAGGTGTTCTACATGCAAAGGCTAATGAGGAATTGGTTTCCTTTGCAGAACAATATGAGATACCAGTCATCCATACTCTTTTAGGATTAGGTGGATTTCCAGCCGAGCACCGACTTTTTTTAGGAATGGCCGGCATGCACGGTTGCTATACAGCCAATATGGCTTTATATGAATGCGATTTGTTAATCAATATTGGTGCCCGTTTCGATGACCGATTAACAGGTAATTTAAAAACATTTGCTCCATCGGCAAAGGTTGCTCATATTGATATCGATCCATCTGAAATCGGTAAAAATGTCGAGTCGCAGATTCCGATTGTGGGAGATGCAAAGGACGTTTTACAAAAGCTTTTGAGGCAAACAGTACAAGGTCCACAATTAACGAAATGGTTAGAACATTTAGAAAACAATAAAAATTCTCGTCCATATTGGTATAACGATAGTGTGGAACATTTTTCACCACAGCAATTAATAGAACTTGTTCATAAATATACGAATGGTGATGCCATTGTTACGACGGACGTTGGTCAGCATCAAATGTGGGCGGCACAATATTATGCTTTTTCAAAACCGAATCGCTGGGTTACCTCTGGTGGATTAGGGACAATGGGTTTTGGATTTCCCGCAGCGATTGGTGCACAGTTAGCAGAACCTGATGCAACAGTCGTTTCAATTGTTGGTGATGGTGGTTTTCAAATGACTCTTCAGGAACTCATTTTATTAAAAGAATGGGAGTTACCTGTAAAAATAGTGATCGTCAATAATGGATCACTTGGGATGGTTCGGCAATGGCAGGAAACCTTTTATGAAAAACGATTTTCACATTCCATTTTCTCTTTCCAACCAGATTTTGTAAAACTAGCAGAATCGTATGGAGTAAGAGCCGTTAGGGTTAAAACGAAAGAAGAAGCAGAACGAGTATTTTCAAAAGTATTAATGGATCGCTTGCCTGTCTTAATTGATTGTTGTGTCAACCCTAATGAAAAAGTCTATCCAATGGTAGCGCCAGGGAAAGGTTTACATGAAATGATCGGGGTGAAACCATGAAAAGGCGACTTGTTACAGCATTAGTCCATAATCAAAACGGTGTATTGCCTCGGCTTACAGGCTTAATTACGAAACATCAATTCCATATTGAAAGTTTTTCGGTAGGAAATACAGAAATGGACGATGTTTCAAAGATGACTTTTTTAGTTATTGCTCCTGATGATCATAAATTTAAGCAGCTGATTAAGCAATTAAATAAACAAATTGATGTACTGGAAATATCTGATGTGACCGACGAGGATGTGGTTGCTAGAGAACTTGCCTTGATTAAAGTGCTTAGTAATGGTCAAACAAGGGCGGAAATTAATGGAATTGTTGAACCATTTCGCGCTTCCATTATCGATGTTTGTCGTGAGAGTGTGACGGTACAGGTAACGGGTGAATACAAAAAGATTGAAGCAATCATTGATTTGCTTCGTCCATATGGAATAAAAGAAATTGCTCGTACCGGCTTAACTGCATTTACAAGAGGAAATATGAATTCTGTTACAACTATTAGAAAGTACTCATAAATAAAAAGGGGAGATTTTAAATGGTGAAGGTTTATTATAACTCGGATGTTAGTGAAGATGTGTTAAAAGATAAAAAAATTGCTGTTGTAGGCTATGGTTCGCAAGGTCATGCTCATGCCCAAAACTTACGAGATAGTGGATATCAAGTCGTAGTTGGTTTACGTCAAGGAAAATCATGGGTTCAAGCAGTAAAGGATGGCTTCCAAGTATTACCGGTAAAAGAGGCTTGTGAGGAAGCCGATGTTGTCATGATTCTATTACCTGATGAGCTACAACCTTCCGTTTATAAAAATGAAATTTTGCCTTCATTACGTACAGGAAAAGCACTTGTTTTTGCCCATGGTTTTAATATTCATTTTCATCAAGTCGTTCCACCAGAAAATGTCGATGTGTTTTTAGTGGCACCAAAGGGACCAGGACATTTAGTCCGAAGAACATTTGAAGAGGGTGCTGGGGTTCCTGCCTTATTCGGTGTGTACCAAGATGTAACGGGTCAAGCAAAAGAGCTGGCATTAGCTTATGCAAAAGCAATTGGAGCGGGTAGAGCCGGTGTGCTTGAAACTAGTTTTCAAGAAGAAACGGAAACCGATCTTTTTGGAGAACAAGCCGTATTATGTGGTGGATTAACCTCGCTAGTAAAAGCAGGCTTTGAAACTCTAGTAGAAGCGGGTTATCAAAAGGAAGTTGCCTATTTTGAATGTTTACACGAGCTCAAATTAATTGTCGATCTCATGTATGAACAAGGGTTAGAAGGAATGAGGTATTCGATTTCAGATACGGCTCAATGGGGGGATTTTGTATCAGGACCAAGGGTGGTAAATGCAGAAACGAAGGCAAGAATGAAGGAAGTGTTAGCGGATATTCAATCCGGTAAATTTGCTAAAGGCTGGATATTAGAAAATCAAGCGAATCGAGCTGAATTTAATACGATAAATAATCGAGAAAAGAACCACCCGATAGAAGTGGTAGGAAAAGAGCTTCGGAAAATGATGCCATTCGTACAACAAAAACCGAAAAAGCTTTTAGAAGTGTAATAAATGAAACAACCATAAATTATTAGTGAGGTGACTCCACTTGGGGATTTATTGACAGGTGTTCATATAATAGAAGCAATGGAAAACTTAATAGATAAAGTACATCGAACACCATTAAAACAAAGTAGTACATTAAATTACTTTACGAACGCAAAAGTATTTTTAAAACTAGAAAATTTACAAAAAACGGGCTCCTTTAAAGTAAGGGGAGCAATGAACAAAGTTTTGTCTCTAACGAAAGAGGAAGTAAGTAAAGGAATTATAGCTGCATCCGCTGGAAATCATGCGCAGGGGGTGGCATTAGCATCAGCGATGAAAGGGATTCAATCAAAAATATTTATGCCAAAGCTTACTCCACAATCCAAAATAGCGGCAACAAAAAATTATGGTGCGGAAACCGTATTGTTTGGCGATACGTACCAAGAATCATATGTACAAGCATTGGAGGAAATGAGGCAAACGGGAAGTACATTTGTTCATGCATTTGATGATTATCACGTGATCGCAGGACAAGGAACGATTGCATTGGAAATGCTGCAGCAAAACAGTCAGTTAGACATCATTCTTGTCCCAGTTGGTGGAGGGGGGTTGATCTCAGGAGTAGCTCTTGCCGCCAAAGTCTTAAATCCATCTATTAAAATTATTGGAATTCAAGCACAAGGGGCATCGGCAACTTTTTCAAAATTTAAAGGGCAAAAACTGAAAACAATTGCATTGTCCAAAACGATTGCTGATGGAATATTAGTAAAAGAACCAGGAGAAATAACGTACCCGATTATCGAAAAATATGTAGATGATATCGTCACTGTGACGGACGAAGAAATTGCCCATGCGATTATGTTCATGCTTGAAAGAGAGAAAATGTTAGTAGAGGGAGCCGGTGCCGCTTCTTTAGCCTCTGTTCTCTTTGAAAAAGTAAATCTTAATAACAAAAACGTTGGCTGCATCGTAAGTGGCGGAAACGCGGATCCAATTAAAATATCCTCGTATAAGGAATTATCTAATTCAAGTTTGTTTAGTACTGGGTGAATCTAAATTTAAATTACCTATTGCTTTTTACAAAAGTTTATTGTAATATTTTGAAAAACATTTGAATTTAATATGCACTGATAAGGATATGAGTTACTTTTACGGTTTCTAGAGAGGGAAGAAATGCTGAAATCTTCCTAACGCAGGAAAGTATCTTACCACCTTTGAGCTGTATTGGGGAACCGAAGTATCCAATACCGTCTATGCTACGTTACAGCACCAAAGCCATAAGTTTCTTTTTAGCTTATGGGAAATTGGGTGGAACCACGAGTATAGCGCACTCGTCCCTTGTTATAGGGACGAGTGCGTTTTTTATTTTATAATTATATATATAATATCTACGATGAAAAGGACATGAATTATTTTTACGGTTTTCAGAGAGGGAAGAATGAGCTGTGATCTTCCTAGCTTAGGAAAGTAATTTACCACCTTCCGAGTTGTATTGGTGAAAATATGTATCCAATACCGTCTATGCTACGTTACAGCACCAAAGCCATAAGCTATCTTTTTAGCTTAAGGAAAATTGGGTGGAACCACGGGTAAAAACACACTCGTCCCTTACGATAGGGATGAGTGTGTTTTTTTATTTATATAATTTTAAAGGAGTGTTTTATCATGTGTGAAAAGCTAATTAAAATTCAATTTTCTGATGGAAATATAAAGGAATTTCCGATAGGAATGACAGTTGAAAATGTTGCAGAATCGATAAGCATAAGTTTAAGAAAGAAGGCAATTGCAGGGAAAGTAAATGAACAACTGGTAGATTTAAGCTACAAGCTAGAAGAAGATGTTAAACTCTCAATTTTAACACTAGATTCGGAGGAAGGATTGCATGTTTTAAGACATTCAGCAGCGCATGTTTTGGCACAAGCGGTGAAAAGACTGTATGGTCCTGTGAAATTGGGTATAGGGCCAGTTATTGAAGATGGATTTTACTATGATTTGAAAATGGAGCATAGTTTGACTTCAGATGATTTACTAGTCATCGAAAAAGAGATGGAGAACATTATAAATGAGAATTTAGAAGTGAAACGAATGGAAGTTTCTTATGAAGAGGCTAAGAAGTTATTTGAAGAAAAGGGTGAGCCTTTCAAGTTAGAAATATTAAAAGACATACCAAAAGATGAAAGAATCACTCTTTATCAACAAGGAGATTTTATCGATCTTTGTCGTGGTCCCCATCTTCCATCAACAGGTTTGATAAAAGCATTCAAATTAACTCGTGTATCAGGTGCGTATTGGAAAGGTAATAGTCAAAACGAGGTTCTTCAACGAATATATGGAGTGGCATTTCAGAAGAAAAAAGATTTACATGAATATCTAGATTTCTTAGATGAAGCGGCAAAACGTGATCACCGCAAATTAGGGAAGCAATTGGATTTATTTATGTTTTCTGAGGAAGCTCCGGGAATGCCATTTTATTTACCGAAGGGACAAATTGTTAGAAATGAATTAGAAAATTTTTCTAGAGAACTGCAAAACAATGCTTATTACGATGAGGTACGTACACCATTTATGATGAATCAACAATTATGGGAAAAGTCAGGACATTGGGATCATTATCACGAAAATATGTACTTCACTGAAGTTGAACATAAAAAGTTTGCGCTAAAACCAATGAATTGTCCGGGTCATATGCTGATTTTTAAAAACAATCTTTATTCCTATCGTGATTTGCCTATTCGAATGGCAGAGTTTGGCCAGGTTCATCGGCATGAATATAGTGGTGCTTTAAATGGAATGATTCGCGTTCGTACATTTTGTCAAGACGATGCTCACCTCTTTGTTCGAGAGGATCAAATTGAAAGTGAAATTAAGCAGGTGTTTCATTTAATCGATCAAGTCTATCGTACTTTTGGTTTTGATTATTCTGTGGAGCTTTCTACTCGTCCAGAAAATTCATTAGGAGATGACAAGCTTTGGGAGATATCTGAAGGTGCTTTAAAAAATGTCCTCGAAGATTTAGATGTCAAATACCAGCTTAACGAAGGTGACGGGGCCTTTTATGGACCAAAAATTGATTTCCATATCAAAGATGCCTTAAAACGTAGTCATCAGTGTGCAACAATCCAACTTGATTTTCAAATGCCAGAGAAATTTGATTTAACTTATATTAATTCAAATAATGAAAAGGTTCGTCCTGTCGTTATTCATCGTGCCATTTTTGGGTCCATTGATCGTTTTTTTGGCATTTTAATCGAACATTTTGCGGGAGTTTTTCCTGTATGGCTTGCACCAACACAAGTACAAATTATTCCTGTTTCACAAGTTCATTTGGACTACTGTCTAAAGATTCAATCAGAACTGAAACAATTAGGGGTAAGAGTAATAATTGACAGTAATAATGAAAAGCTTGGGTACAAAATAAGAGCAGCACAAATGAAAAAAGTCCCATATTTACTGGTCCTGGGGGACAATGAAGTAGAAGGAAATGGGGTAAATGTTAGAAAATATGGTAATCAGCAATCGGAAATTGTTTCATTCGAAGATTTTAAAAAGAAAATTGTACAACAAATTAAGAACCGTAATATTCAATTCTAGTGAGATATAAAAAAATCAGTGGCACATCAATTACAACGTAAAGGATTTCGAAGAATAAAAAAGCCTAATCTTCCTTATCTTTAGCGAGGGAATTAGGCTTTTGTTATTCAACAATAGGGCATGTTGCTGAATATTGAAAAATAGGGAAGAGAGTAATAAAGTTCCTGTTACTTTGCTAAAACCTTCTTACTTCATAATTAAATGATACTGTGAATTTATTTTTTACATTTTGATTTACAAATCGGGAAATAATTTACCTAAATAAAATTGCAAAATGGAATGGATGATGATTTTTTTTATGAATGAAAAATTAAAGACAGCTATGAAAACTATAGAAAATCATCATGAAATTGTTAAGCAAGACATTAATCAATGGCTTAATAATGAATTATTCACATGGAACTGGTGGATATTAGCAGCATTCATAGTAATTCCATTCACTATCTGGTTATTAGTAGTTGATCGAAAAAGAATGTTAGAGTTTTTATTAGTATGGTGTTTAGTAATAATTCCAACTTCTACTCTAGATTCTATTGGTATAGATCTTAAATTTTGGGTATATCCAGTGCAATTTATACCCCTTACTCCTAGATCATTACCGTTTGATATTTTTATGCTTTTATATCAGTTTTTCTGGAAATGGAGACCATATATTATAGCATTAATGATAATGGCTTTAGCCTTTGCCTTTATAGGAGAACCGATTAGTCATTTATTAAACTTGGTTTACTATATAAAATGGAAATATTATTATTCATTCTTTTATTACATAGTTTTAGGAATAACAGTCAAAGGAATTTTAAATAAATGTAAAAATATTTATTTTTCATAACTTGTTTGCGAGTCCGGAACTTATTGAATTGTTTATTTCACGATTAAAGTCTAATAGAGGAAATGAAGTTTTTTCCATTGTGAAAGAAATGTATATAAAAAAAAGACCATAGAATGGTCTTTAAACGCGTTTTGTTCCAACATATCTTGAATGCCAGTAGGTGTTGTTTGTGCTTGTAATCATTACTCCTTTAGATGAAGAAGCCATAATCATTTTACCGTTTCCAATATATATCGCGACATGTGTCGGTTTACTTGCCTTGGTTGGAGCATAAAACATTAGATCTCCTGGTTGTATATATGAATAGATACGATATCCGTTTCCATAGAACATTTGAGCGGCAGTTCGGTTTAGTGTTTTCCCGGCTCTTGCATAAGAATACTTTACAAGACCTGAACAATCAAAACCACTTGGTGTGATTCCACCCCATTTATAAGGTACGCCTATATTAGACTTGGCGACCGAAACTGCTTTTGTATTATAATAAGCTGCTTCCGCTTTATCACCCATGTTAGCAAACAAAGTGCTGCAAGAAACGATTATAGTAAATGCTATGATAAATTTCTTAAGCATGATTGTTACCCCCTTGTGTGATTTGCTCCTCTTAATATACTAGAGAGTTGTAACAATGACATCACAGCTAAATTACAATTCCATTACAAAAATTATTTCGATATAATTTTCCTTGTATCAATTTAGCAAGAAATAGTGGATGAATAAATCAATGAGACAATTGAGGTTGTCCAAGAAAATCAAATAAATAACTTTGTTTTTTATAAAATCAACCTTATTTGGCATTGGTTTTACGGTGGTCGAACATATACTCTTTTAGATAACATAACTTTTCTCGTTTTTAATTTATAATCATAATACACATGACGAAATTTCCTAAATGTGGTAATATATTTTGGTGTGAAAATTCAGAAAATATAAGTCGGGCTTGGCGCTTTTGATCATAAATTCCTATTACTAATTGTGTGCGGAGAATTTTTGGATGGGGAGAAGTGATTTATATTGGTGATATTAGAATGAATAAATGGAATTATACTGAAGTCAGTGACAAAGATAGGTTAGTAGTATTTATAGGGGAAAGTAAAAAAGATAAATATCTGCTTAAATTTGGTATTCGAATTTATGATGATCATTGCATATACTTACGACGTCGAGCAAAACTATCTTGGAATTGGAGTGCATTCTTTGGTGGCATTCTTTGGATGGGGTACAGAAAAATGTACGTCGAACTAATCGTTTTTTCAACTCTTATATTACTATCCAACCTTATCTTTTCTGAAATAAGCGAGAATGTAGATGCAATCATAACAGCGTTGTGTTGGATTTTCTTTGGACTCATGTCTAATTCATTTTATTACTATCGTTGTAAAAGAAAGATAACCAGGTTAAAGAAATTAAATCTTTCTCTCCATGATGAATTAGAGACTCTAATGCATAAGGGTGGAACTAGTGTAGCAGGCATATTCATAAGTATCATAGCACTAATGATTCATATAGCAATATATGTAGTGATCAAGTTATAGTTATATTTAAGGTCCAAATCCGCCTCATTGTGTATTTAAAGTATTAGAAAAGATTTGTTATAGAATAACGAAAGAAAAGCGTTAAAGACCAAAGCTGTCATTTTGGCGGCTTTTCTTGTTGTGCCTACGGGGCAGGAGAGTGTAATATCAGTAAAAAGTTGTAAAGAACCTATTGGGGAAGGAGCTTTGAAATGAAATATTGTTTATTTTGTAATCCAGAATTAGAACCCACCCAAAAAATCATATTAAGTAATGAGTATTGTATGTTTTTACAGTTAGAACAAGCACAAATGAAAGGTATTCAACTTGAAGGTGCTGGAGTAATTGTACCTAAAGAACATAGAGAAACTGCATTTGACTTAACGATAGAAGAGTGGAATGCAACCTACACACTTCTTCAAGATGTAAAAAAATACTTAGACGAAGTGTACCAACCCCAAGGATATAACCTCGGATGGAATTGTGGCGAAGTTGGAGGACAACATATATTTCATTCTCATTTTCATGTATTACCAAGGTATGAAGATGAACCACTTGCAGGCAAAGGTATCAGATATATGTTTAAAAGTGCTGATAATAAGAGAGAAAATTAGTAGGTAACAAGTGCGATTGCGAATTAAGCTGTCCCATTTTACTAACGAAAGCAGTTTAATTGAACAAAAAATACCCCTCTCATATGAGAAGGGCTAATTCCTATTAGATTTATTCATGATCAAGAAATAATACCAACGTGTAAAGAGACATGCAAATAGGTAAAATACAAATGAATAGTGTACTTTCCAACCCTTATATACCACATAACCGAAATATCTTGATAATTGTTCATATATAACTGAAAAAACAACCCAAAATAGCAAGTACCTTATAAATTTAGATATTTCTTTTGGCATAAAGTTAGCATATATAATCCCAAATGTAGTAGGCAATGTCAATTCAATTATCATATCAGAAACTTGAGGTCTTGGTTTCATCAGGTCATATAAATCCAATATTTCTCCAAAGTATAAATCAGATACTATTGTCACTAATGAAACATAGCAAGCGACACTAATAATTTCTTGTTTGGTGATTCTTTTCTTCATTAAAAAAATTATTAATATCGTTATTAAATATGATACTGTTAGAAATATGAATGTCATCATGTCTCTCCAACTTTAGTCCTGTAATCTTCTTATCCCCTATCTCATTAAAATTTATACTATTTATTACTAGTCGAATTTTTTCATTTGTTTACAGAAACTTTAAGTAATGATAATTTGGATATATTGTAATATGTAGATTTAGAATATCTACCACACTATATTCGTTGTATGATGACTTAAAGCGAAAAGTTCTTTAATACTCACAATCAACTGTATAGTGGTATAAAAGGATGAGATCGGGATGGACTCATAAATATCAAGGAGGCAAAAACAGTATGAAAATCATTGTAACAAGTTTATTTGTACAAGATCAAGACAAGGCGCTGGCATTCTATACAGAAAAGTTGGGTTTTAAAATAAAGCATGACGTTCCCGTTGGAGAATTTAGATGGATAGCCCTAGTATCTTCTGAGGATCAAGATGGAACAGAGCTTATACTCGAACCGAACAACCATCCAGCCGCTAAAGAGTATCAAAAGAAAATATTTGCGGAGGGTATTCCAGCAACAATGTTTGGTGTCGTAGATATCTATAAAGAGTACAAAAGTTTATCGGAAAAAGGCGTGAAGTTTACTATGGAACCGACAGTAATGGGCGAAATCACAATAGCTGTCTTCGACGATACATGCGGCAACCTTATTCAAATAGCGCAGATGTAATTATGTTCTAATTTTAGAACGGGATTATTAATTTTTTAGGTTTAATAATAGGTGACATCTTTCTTATTTTACATAAGAATATAATATTATGACAAGTTCACTAAAACTAACGTGGGCGTTCGTATTAAAAGGTTAACCAGTTATTTAAACTGGTTAACCTTTTTAATGGTAATTAGGAAAATTAACTTGGGTGATGTTACACTAAAAAATCTCCTTTCATTGGATTTAGAGTTAGTGGAGAGTTGCATATAGAGTAAGTATATTTAAGCGCTTAGTGGATATTGTGAAAATCAAGTTTATTTCGATAGTAGATTAGTATTATAGGAATAGTTTAATAGTTTTCTTATAATATGGAGGGAAATTTTGATGTTAAAGCGTGTTATTCAACAATTTGGATTGATAGTACAGTCAATGAGTGAAGTTGATGATTCCCATAGCTCAACAGTCTATAAATGTACTTTGTCAAATGGTGAAAATGTTTTTTTGAAAATTCCTTTTACAAAGTTGAAGTGTCAGCGGGAGTTAGAAGCCTATGAAATTTTAGAAGGGAATGTCTCCATTCCTGAAATGTTGGATTATTGGTCTGGTGATGAGGAGTGTCCTGGTGCCTTTTTGTTATCAGAGTTAAAAGGAAAACCGTTAACATCAATGGCTACACCATCAGTGGCGTTTCAAGTTGGGGTCCTTCATGCTGAAATGCATACTATTCGTCCTACTAAAGAGCGAGTGTTAACAGGTATACAAAATGAATTTCCTAATTGGTCTAATTTTATTGAAAACCAATTTTATAGTTTTGCTGAGGATGTTAGGGACGTTTTGGATGAAGAAATATACAAAAAAGCCATTGAAAAATATGAGGAAATGAAAGAACAGCTCCCATCTCCGGATGGACCAAGTTTTATACATATGGATTTTCGACCAGCAAATATAATTGTTGATGATGATAAAGTTTCAGGAATGATAGATTTTGAAAGTGTAAGGTTTGGTTCAACAGAAGTTGATTTCACCAAATTGTATCGTGATTTTTTAAGTATCGATTCTACCTTGTATAATGCCTATCAAAAGGGCTATAAAAGTATCAGACCATTAATTAATCTAGATGATGTATTGCCTTTTTATCAATTTACTGATGCTTTCAATAGTATTGGATGGTGTAAACGTCGTGGAATTGAAAAAAATGCTTTATTTCTAGAAGAAAATATAATGAGATTAAAAAAATGGATACGTTAAAGTGGAGGAGATTCCTCTCTATATATGCGGTTTAATAATAAATTGCATCTAAAGTAGCAGAGAGCTTTATTACACAACAAGATCGTCATTGACGGTCTTTTTCTATGGAAAATGAAATATTCAAAAGCCACTAATTATGCACTACACACAATGATATATTTATCATTTCCGACAGAAGACTCCCACCTCAAGGAATGGGAAGGGCGTAGCCCAATGAGTAGGTGGGAGATGAATGTCGGTTGGCGTTAGCTAACAAGGTCCTATTATGGTATGATTAGAACAAACGTTCTTGCAAAGTGTGGTGAAATTCATGATTGTAAGTAAAGCCTATAAATTTCGAATCTATCCAAACAGATACCAAATTGAAGTCATTAACAAAACGATTGGATGTTCAAGATTTGTATTCAATTTCTTTCTCGGAAAACAGAAAGAAAAAGATGCTTATTGGTACATCGTTGAAGAAATGGTCCAGAATGGTCAAATTCCAACTAACAACTGGAAAGGCAAGTGCTTAAATAAATACGAAACGATTAAATTGCTCCCCGAGTTGAAGAAGCAGTATTCTTTTTTAAAAGAAGTAGATAGTATTGCTTTACAGAAATCTGTTGAAACATTAGCGGATGCCTATGATCGCTATTACAAAAAGCAGAATAAATATCCTCGTTTTAAGTCCAAAAAGAATCAAGTTCAATCCTATACCACAAAATACACGAATGGAAATATTGCTGTATTGGAACGTCATATTAAACTTCCAAAGTTAGGACCCGTACGCTTTGCAAAGAGTCGTGAAGTAGAAGGTCGAATCATCAGTGCTACTATTAGGCGTAACCCTTCGGGAAAGTATTTTGTTTCTTTAGCAACGGAAACAGAAGTGACGGAATTACCCAAAACGAACTCTGCTGTTGGCATAGATGTCGGATTAAAAGATTTTGCTATCCTTTCAGATGGAACTACTTTCTCTAATCCAAGATTTTTCCGCATACTAGAGGAAAAGTTAGTTAAAGCACAGCGAATCATGAGTAGACGCACGATAGGTGGTTCCAATTGGTACAAAGCGAAAATGAAAGTTGCACGCATCCATGAAAAAATAACGAACGCTAGAAAAGATTACTTAGACAAAATTTCAACCGTGATTGTCAAAAACCACGACATAATAGGGATGGAAAATTTGTCGGTATCTAACATGTTAAAGAATCATAATCTTGCCAAAGCCATTAATGAAGTATCATGGTCACAATTCAAAACCATGATCGAATACAAGGCGAAATGGTATGGCAAACAAGTTGTGACAGTGGCGAAGAATTTCCCATCCAGTCAGCTTTGTTCATGTTGTGGCTATCAAAACAAAGACGTTAAGAATCTAAACCTTCGTGAGTGGGACTGTCCTTCTTGTGGAGCACACCTCAATAGGGATATTAACGCAGGACAAAATCTTAAAAATGAAGCGATAAGACTTCTAACTGTTGGAGCGACAGGGATCGCCTAATCAATAACTGGTGGATACACTGGTGTTCTTAGGAATCTCCCCCTTCAAACAGACCGCAAGGTTGTTAAGGGGTGAGTAGTTCAACATGGTAAAATGTAAGAAAAAATCATAAAGACTTTCATATGCACAGATTTCTTTGAGTCAAAAATAAAAAAGTTTTGGCTTAATTTCATTTTTTTCGGGACAGATTAGCCAAATATGAAAAATTCCCACCCTAACGAAAAGAATTTTATTAATATCAGTGCGGCATAATAATAATAATATTCTTAATTAAAAGAAATGGAGTGTTTATTTTAGAAACACCCATCATATGACCCATTTTTTGGCTTTTTCATTCTGTCTCAAATTGTCTATTTGATAATAAAAAACCTAACACCCGATTAGAAAGGATAAGTAATTTGGTGATATTTATATGCACTTAATCTTAACAATTACCATGCTCGGTTTTGCTATATATAAAGGTGATTGGAAACATTGGCAGAAGTACGCCCTTACAATTGCATATGTAATTATTTGTAACTTTCTTTATAACCACTTATGTCAAAATTATCTACTCTGGGAGCATAAACCAGATTTTTTACCCAAAAAACATTATATTGTTGAGTTATTTTACCTATTTATTATCCTTCCAGCAGTCACGCTTTTATATCTTACTCATTACCCATTTTCATCAAATAAAATAGGTAAACAGGTAAAATATATTGCTTATTGGGTTATTGGCTCAATCATTGTTGAATATCCCTTTGTACATTTTGAAAGATTGCTCTTAAAACACGGTTATGAATTTTGGATGGAATTTTTCTTTTATTCTTCAATGTACATTATGTTACGTCTTCATTTCACAAGACCTTTATTAACTTATGTTTTATCTTTAATATGTATTGTTTTTATGGTTTGGTATTTTAAAGTACCTCTAAAGTAAACCTTTGTGCATAATTAACTAAAGGGGAAAGTTTCTTCCATTATAACTAATCTTAAAGAGACCCAAATATGCTGGAGCCTATTCATATTCTTAATGTATCTTGGGAATTTTTGTTTGTTGAGACATTAAAGGGTCAGTTTTGTAAAACAAACTAGTAAATAGAGGAGAAGTAAAAATTAAGTACATAATAAGATTAGCAAATGAAAACGACGTATCGGGTTTATGCGAAATTAGGAATAATAAAGATTTATTCACGAACTATTTAAAGCAATTTTCGAAAAATAAAGTATATTTGGTATTAGCTGAACAAAATGAGCTAATCTTAGGTTTTGGAGTTCTCAAAGTTAAAGGAATTTTATTTCCTAAATTAAGTGATCTTTATGTGAATGAGAATTATCGCGGTAATGGTATAGGTTCAGATTTAATAAGGTTTAGAGAAAATATTACAAGAGACTTAGGTTACTCAGAGATATTTGTGAGTGTTGATCCAATTGAAAATTCTAAAATGATAAAGTTAATTAAATCACATGGTTACGAAGCTATTTCAGAACCATACTTAAAAAATGCAGTTTTTTATAATGATGATGGTTCTGCTTATGATAAAACCTATACAAGAATTGATTTTAAGAAGGTGTTAAGTTAGAGGCTGCATTAGTTATATATCGAATGATCTAGAAAAGCTGTAAAATAAACAAGTTTATATTCCTAACTTGTTTATTTACGGCTCTTTGTTATGGACTAGTGTACTAATAGTATAACGCATTTTTGTTTAAGTTTTGAAAAGTAAGACCAATAACGATTATTTCCTGAATATTATGTTAGTATGAAATTAATGGAAACGAGGAGGAGTTTAAATTGGCTTTTAATGATACTTATAGATTTGGTGCTCATGCCATAATTTTTAATGCGGAAGCTCATATGCTTCTAATAAAGCGAACCTACGGAAATAGGGGATGGAGTACACCAGGCGGTAGTATTGAGCCAGGTGAAACTATTCATGAAGCATTGCTTCGTGAATGTCGTGAAGAACTCGGTGTGGAAGTACAAGAAGTGGTATTAACTGGGTTTTATTTTCACAGCATAGTCAATTCACAAGTTGCAATGTTTTGCTGTTCCCTTCCTGAGGGAGAGGAGATCAAGCTTAGTGCTGAACACTCTGAATATAAATGGTTTCCTTTGGATGAATTAGGTGAGGTGCAACGAATCAGGGCTTTAGATGCAATGAAATACATAGGAACGGTGATCAGTAGATCTTTTTAAAATATGTTTTAATCATTTGTGTTTGATGAAATATTTGAATAATCGACGCATAAGGTTATGGGAAAAACGAATGGCTCGGTAGAATTAATAATGAAAAATATTTGTGGGAGGGAGTGAGAATATGAAAAAAATTAGTTGGATAGCTGCTTTTGTTATTTTTATCCTACTAAAAATAAGTGTGTCAAATAATAAAACTTTATCTGATCAACAGATTCACAGAATGATCGATGAAGGATCTAGCGATAACAGTAATATAATATTTCATAAAGAAAAGGTTACTAATGGACTTGTTGTGTTTTATGGAAACTTTAAAAATACAAATTCACTTGAAGCCAGATTTTTGAAAAAGAGATTGTTTGGGTGGGCAGCAACATTTGATAGGGGAGGTGGAGGTTTCGGGAGTTCAATAGAAAATATTCATAGTATTTACCTACCGAAAATGGATAAAAAATCACCGTTCCCTATGTTGTTAGGTATGATCACTGACAGTAAAATAGCAGAAATTGAAGTGGAATATATCTACGGAGGAGACGTTAAAAAGGTAAAGGCTAAAACAATTTTAGGAAAGGATAGGTATATTTGGTTTGCTTTTGTAGATGAAGCAAAAAAGGAAACAACGTATAAAATAAAAGGATTTTCATCAAATGGAGATTTAATAGAAACGACCGAAGATTATTCTGTCCATCTACCGACAAATTAATTTCGTGTGGAAGTCACGGTTACATTAATTAAAAAATCTTTAACAAAAGTGACATTTTAATAGTGATAAAGAATGATTAATTTCATACTCAAAATAAAAATCTATTCGTCGAAATCATCACTACTGTTACTAAAACCGCTATTCCCATCACCATTCATATCAGAGTTCTCATTGTCATCAAAAAAGTCATTAATTTTTTCTATAAATGTTTTGTTTTGTTCGCTATGTCCCTTATCTATCAAATTAGAATAGCTTTTGATGAAAAACGGAACTGAGTATGTTTGAATTGCTTGTTGTTTACTTTTTATTCCTATTATAAGAAAAAAGATAATTATTAAAAGAATTAATAAAATTATTAATAGAGATTTAATCATTCTAAACTCTCCTCGATTAGTTATTAATGTAAATATATGGGTTTTATTTGTTTTTATTCTTTAATATTGTTTTAGTTTTGTCTTGGTAAGTGCGTGCTAAAGCTAAATATTTTGTAAGTAACAGAAGCTATTGATAATTATAAAAAGTCGTCACTTTAGTTACAATTGTAGGCTTGTGTAATAAGAATATAACAAAATAAAAAGGGTGGTGAGAGTATGTCACTAAAGTCAGAACTGAAAAATGTTGATACAGCTTTACTACAAAGCAATTTAGATAGCCTTATTGACAGAATGTTGGATAATATAGGCTCAGTTGACTCTGAACTAAGGGATACATTAATTTTTAATACATTTGGGAAATTAATTTTAGAAGATTATTTAACAGAAAAACAAATGGAACATATTCTTAAGGTTTGTTTGTGCCGCTTGTTTATGAATATAGGTCAAAAAGGGAATGACTCAGTATTTACTCGATCTTTTTCTGCTCTAGTTATTGGACTAGTATTAGAAAAAGACAGCGAAAAGCGGTTCTTGTCTGGGGATATTTTGAAACAAGCAACTGAGGGTAGTATTGAATACTTGAAACTTGAAAAAGATATTCGTGGTTATGTGGAGGGAAAAGGATGGGCACATAGTATTGCACATGGTGCAGATCTACTAACATCAGCCATAAGACATCCGAATTTTAATTTCACTTTATCTTCAGAATGTCTTGAAATAATTAAAATATGTTTATTCAAAGAAAGCATCAGTGGATTACCATATGTTGATGATGAAGATGAAAGATTAATTTTTGCAGTAGAGGCCCTTATGGAGCAAGGATTAACAGATAGTGATATTGAAATTTGGATATTAAAAATTTCAAATGAATTAAAGAAACTACTAGAAAATGAAGGTTATAGTTTAAACTACTTTTGGAAGAGGTCCAATGTTGTTAACTTTTTACGAAGCTTTTATTTTCGACTACTGTACAAAAGTGATTATTTAAGGTTACGAGAAAATATAGTGAAAATATTAGAACAATTGCATAGTCAATTATACAATCAAAATCAGTGAATGAAGTATTTGGTAAAGCACTTTCAAGTAAAAAAGCGAGTTTATTTAATAAACAGTGGTTTATACAATTGGATGCATGAGTTAAACATGGATATCGCTGCGGAACGAGTTCAGTTGTTGAGTAATAAATAGTAATAAATAATATAAAAAGGATTTCAATTCTCAAACTAAAATAAGAAATATACCAAGAAAAGGTTCGAATTTTCTTTCACTAAGGGCAAGAGGTCGAGATCGGAGCTGTTTTATATTTGTCCATAGGTTTTTAAGTGTGTGTGATCTATCAAATTTACCTTATTACCAAGGTAAATTTCACAAATCATTTTGTCATTCTCTAATGGAACCCAGTGTCCACCATGGTAGGTTCAATTTCGAATGTAATTTCTAGTATTAAGCTACGGTAGCCATTTACTCTTTTTGTTTCAATTACTTCAATTTTCCAAGGGGTAAGTAGATGAGAACTACTTTAATATCTTAGGATATTAAAAGTTATTCAACTGTTCTCTTATATTAGGAGTAAGCATTAGCCTAACCTGTAACCTAAACTCTTCAGAGCCTTAGTTGATTTAGGTGATGAAACAGTTTTTGTTTGAAAAGAAGTAATAAGTACAAGGGATAGTATATAAACGATTTGAACCTTTTTCAATACTCTTCTTTACGATTTTACCTATATAATTGTATTATCACCTTACTTCTACATCGAGTATTACATTTTCATTACGAACGGGGCAGGTTTTTTGCTTAAGCTTTTCTAAAGGAAAGTCTTTTGGAAGATTGAGTAGTGGGAAAAAATGTATTTTGTTATTTTTACATGTTAATATAAAAAGATATTTTAAGTAATGAGGAGAGGGAATCATGAATAATAGAATAGAAACCTTCACGGTATCAAAGCATTTCCAAATAAATAACGTCGCTGAGGGTGTATATGCAGCAATTTCAGTGCCTGGTACAGGTTCAGTAGGAAATGCAGCTATCATTGATCTTGGTGATTCAACGCTAGTGGTTGATACCTTTTCAACAATACAAGCTGCAAAAGATTTGGAGGAAACTGCAATTCGCCTTACTGGAAACCCAGTTTCCTATGTAATCAACACACATTGGCACAGTGATCATACTTGCGGTAATCAAGTGTTTACTCCTAAGGCGCAAATAATTTCTACGTCTACTACACGTGAAATTATGGCTACATTTGGAAAAAATAGGCTAGCCCAGCAACTGGCTAACCCTGAACCGATATATAATGCTATCGACGAACAAGAGGAGAAAATACAAAAAGAGACGGACGAAAAGTTGAAAAAGGAAATGGAATGGGAAAATGCTAGTGATCGTGAGTACATAAAAATTCTCCCTGATTTGATATATACATTACCAACAATTACTTTTGATCAACAGATGAGTATTCATGGAAGTGACCGGACCGTGCAACTCTTCTCGTATGGCGGTGGTCACACGCAAAGTGATGCATTCGTGTATCTACCTGAAGAAAAAATAGCAGTTATGGGTGATCTAGTACTCTCGAAGCATCATCCTGTAATGATGTATGCAAATCCCCAGGAATGGTTAAATATTTTAGAAAGGGTTGAATTACTGGATATTGAAACTATCGTACCGTGGCATGGTAATGTTTGCTCAATGAATGAACTTCATGAGGTGAAAGGTTACATAAACGATATAGTAGCATTGGTGTCGGAGGCAGTTCAAAATAAGAAAAGCATTGATGATATTTTAGTACCAATAGCTTATCAAGACTGGTACTTTACTACTTATTTTAAGTCAAACATAAAAAAAGTTTATGAATTGATAACTAAATCAGTTGAAAAATAAGATTGTAGAATAAAAAGCTAACGGATTCGGTTTTGAAGTACAAAATTTAAATTAGCATTAAAAAAAGAGGTGCAATTCGCACCTCTTTTATTTACCATTTAGCATATGAAATAGCATTAGAATGAAAAGTCTTTGTAAACAAATTCTCGATATTTCACAAAATCAAAATTGTATTCTTGGAAATACTCAGGATATAGATTTGCGTGTAAATCGTGAACAAATTTGTTCAATTTAGCGACTAATTCAAAGTCGTTTGTTCGACTAATTTTCATCTTCTATTCCCCTTTGTAAAAATATTCTTACAATTAAATACTAACAGAAAAATGACTTTATATAACTAAAGCGTCCTAAAATTTAGGACGTTTTTATCGTAAATAGATTATGTCGTTTAAAGTGAATGCCTTTTCTGTATTACGTGTTAATGACTTTGAAAATTATAGAAATTTATTATATATGAATTATCGAAGGAGTATTGGGGGCAAGGAGTCATGTCTCGTCTTTTGCCAATCGTAATAAAATACGGTTTTAATACGATGAAATTAAATCGTATCGAGGCTCTTTTTCATCCAGATAATATTGGTTCAAGAAGAGTTTTAGAGAAGGCGGGCTTTAAATTTGAAGGTATATTAGAAGAATATGTTCTTATTAAAGGAAGTTTCCTCGATACAGTCATAATGTCATTACTAAAAAATATTATGAGGAAACTATTAGAGTCAAACAATAAAAAATAATCATAACTGTGAGTGTAATAATGGAGTTGCATAAGCAGCTCCTTCTCATATGAAACATACAGAGACTTTTGTGAATAATTGATCTATTAATCAATGTAAATATGCATTGTTTTATACAGAACCACATTACTTTTCTTTGATTAGATTCCCAATTATTTTGAATTAGAGGTTAAAAACCTAAGCTAACGGTGCGATCCTTCCTTAAGCCAAAAATATTCAAGTTTTTATACACAACTTGTTTATTTTCGGCTTATTTTCATTCTTTCAAGGAGTAAAGGGCCGTTTAATGGAAAAAAAGGGGAAATGTTTCCGGTTGTCGAAATATGTTTCTTAGAAAAAAATAGTATTCTCAGGAGGAGACTATGGGGTATATTGAAGATTTACGCAAGGTTGTAGGAAACCAACCTCTAATATTAGTTGGTGTTGCGGTAGCTGTAATAAACGAAACTGGAGAATTTTTATTACAAAAAAGAAGCGATGGTCTTTGGGGAGTTCCTGGCGGATTTATTGAATTAGGAGAATCTACTGAGGAAGCAGGAAGAAGAGAAGTCTTAGAGGAAACAGGAATTGAAATTGGTAAACTGGATTTAGTAGGTGTATTTTCAGGAAAAGAGTACTTTGTTAAATTACCAAACGGTGATGAATTCTATCCTGTTACAATTGCATATATTTCAAAAGAAATTAAAGGTGGATTTCTTAAAGCAGACGGTCAAGAAACTATTGAAGCAAAATTCTTTAAAGCAAATGAGTTACCGGAAGGACTAAATCCTTTAATTAAAAATCTAATTAAAAAATATTCGCTTTCTTTCGCACAATAAGAAAAATCATTTGTTATGATTCGATGGAAGAAGTCAAAGAGGCGTTACCATTTTTTTTGCTAACAGTGCAGTTAGCTAAAGAAGGATTCTCACCTCAGATATCGAATAACATAAAAAAGTAACAAATTTTATTGGAGTTACTATTATTTGAGGGAACTTTTGAGTCTGAAGAACTGAAGAAAGTTGGAGTTCTGGTGTCAGTAGGTGGATTCCATTCCCGCATGGTCTTGGAGAAGGTCAGATTGAGCTTCGCCAGGTATTCGTAAAAAAAAATAAGCTGAACATTGGATTAACAATGATTCAATTGAAGTGTTCTAATCGTTCATAAAGCTAGGGTTGCTGACCTAGAAGTATTAACAACTGGACAGTACCATACAAAGACAAGGAGTGAAGTTATGAAATTACTGCTGACATCTGGAGGCATCAATAACAAAAGCATACACGACGCGCTGGTGGACATGCTGGGCAAGCCAATCGCTGACTCCAACGCCCTGTGCATCCCCACTGCGATGTACGGACACCCTTGGGTTGGCCCCGGAGTCAAAGTCTGGCAGTTCATCAGTGGGAAAGAAGAGAATCCCATGGTCAACCTCGGTTGGAAGTCCGTCGGCGTGCTGGAGCTCACAGCGCTGCCAAGCATCGACGAAAACTGCTGGATACCGCTAGTTCAGGAGACGGATGTACTGCTGGTGTCGGGCGGAGACGCCCTTTACCTCTATCACTGGATGCGTCAATCCGGGCTGGCAGACCTCTTGCCGTCACTGAACTCAGTTTATGTGGGAATGAGTGCTGGGAGCATGGTGATGACACCTAATATCGGGGAATACTTCGTTGGCTGGACTCCACCAAGCGGTGGTGATGAAACACTGAGACTGGTTGATTTTTCAATCTTTCCGCACCTGGATCACGAGATGCTGCCGGGAAACACCATGGCTGCCGCCGAGAAATGGGCAGCGGGGATGATGCAGGGACCTGCGTATGCGATTGATGATCAGACCGCCATCAAAGTAATTGACGGAGCAGTCGAAGTTATTTCCGAAGGACATTGGAAACTGTTTTCGCCTTGATATGAATCCTCCGCTATAATCAATAAAATTTAGTTAGATTCATTGTGATGCAATTTAAAGAGGTTAATAAAATGTTTTTTAATTAACGGAGGTGATTGTTCAATAAAAACAGTCGCCTTTATGTGTATTAAAGAAGCAGGAAAGTTCATTAATAGGGGGAAATAGGATTTTATTCTGATTTTCAAAAATTAATGGTTCATGAACAATTTATTATCATTTAATCAAAGAGGAGTAACTTATGTGCAGAAACATTAGAACACTGTTTAATTTTGACCCGCCAGCTACTGAAGAGGAAATTCATGCAGCTTCTCTACAGTACGTTAGAAAGATAACTGGTTATAACAAACCTTCAAAGGTTAATGAAGAAGCATTTAATCGAGCAATCAATGAAATTACAATGGTTACTATAAATTTATTGAATGCAATGGAAACTAGTTCCGAACCTCGTAATCGTGAGGTCGAAGCTGAACGTGCGCGAATCAGATCAGCTAAAAGGTTTGGATCAAATAGTGAAGAATAGAGTTGAATTTTAAAGGACCAGTTAAATAGAAATAATATATAGATTAAATTATATTTGTACTGGGTGAAACTTGGTTTTGGTTTTATCCTTTTTTAGGAACGAATAATTTATACTATTTTCAGATATTTTCATGTCTTTTAACTTTGAAAGATTAAACTAAACAGTGAGGAGATTGATTTTATGCAAGTTGTAGCCAAAATGTTTTTAGAACAACTCGACATGCATTGCTATGAGAATGAGTGGTTTGCATCCGTGGATCAGGCGCTTCATGGAGTCAACGCAGCTGAGGCAGCTTGGACAAGTTATGGAAAGAGCAATTCGATTTGGCAGATTGTTAATCACTTGATATTTTGGAATGAAGATGTGATCCATCGAATTAAGGGCACTGAGAATCCTCATAAAGCAGAAAGCAATGATGAAACCTTTGGAAATCCGGGGGATCCAGAAGATGAAATTGGGTGGACCCAGACAGTGCAGCGCCTTTATGAAGTCATGAATAAATTACAAACGGTCATTGCGGACCTTGATGATGAAAAGTTAGCAGCTCCGTATGCAGTTAACAGTTACTCTATTGAGCGTTTACTCAGCAATATCATGATGCACGATACGTATCATCTCGGCCAAATTGTTCTGTTGCGAAAGTTGCAATCCTCTTGGAGTGGCGTTGATTGGTCCTAACGAAATGATTGAGCTGCTTTCGATAATGCAGAACTTAATTTTGTGTCTTGGCCAATATAACTTTTCAAGGCCAGTTCCCAATGTTTTACCGAATCAAAACAAATGGGACGAAAAAGAAAAGTCTTTATTAATGAAAAAACTTAATAGCAATGTAAAAGGTAAGCGGGATTGTATCGTGTGCTTACCTTTTACTATTACTGTTTTGATGGAATGACTAGCTTTTGGCCAATATAAAGGAATGCAGTGGGATCCAGTTTATTGGCATCGACAATGGCTTGCGTGGTTACGCCGAATTTTTGAGCAACCTTCCAAAGCGTATCACCGGAAATAACTACATATGTGGTTTGCGCAGGCTGTTCAGGCTGCGTCACACTCGGAATAATCAGCTTTTGGCCAACATAAAGGTATGCAGATGGATTCAGTTTATTGGCATCGACAATTGCTTGTGCAGTTACGCCGAACTTTTGAGCAATTTTCCAAAGCGTATCACCGGATATAACAGTATAAGTGGTTACCGCTGGCAATTCGGGCTGCGCTACTCCCGGAATAATCAGCTTTTGGCCAACATAAAGGTACGCAGATGTATTCAGTTTATTGGCATCGACAATTGCTTGTGCAGTTACACCGAACTTTTGAGAAATTTTCCAAAGCGTATCACCGGATACAACAGTATAAGTGGTTCCTGCTTGTTGTTCAGATTGAGATGCAGGCGCAGGGACTTTTAATTTCTGTCCTACATATAGATATTTGTTTGGATCCAGGTTGTTCAAAGTTACAATTTCAGAGCTGGTCGTTTTGAACTTGGATGCAATTTTCCATAAGGTATCTCCACTAACGACTATATAATCAGTTGTTAGCTTTGCCGAAGACGGTTCAGTGACAAGTTCAACATCATTCACATTGATTGTTCCTGTGACCCCTTCTTTAACAAGAACGGTGTATTTTCCATTCTCTATCGTTTCCGACATAAGGGGGAATGTATCGCCTTTTATAGCAGTATAACCTTGACCTGCAGGATCAACGCTCATTTTTGCTGTTTCGCTGATGACGCGTACTCTTTTTTCAGGCTGCAGAGGTTTGATTTCGTACATGTTTTGCACTTTCACAGCGTTTGGAAACGTAATATAGCCGTTATTTGAGCCTTCTATCACATTGAACTTGATAAAGTAGCTTCCGTTTGGTACTTTTCCTCCATAGATATCTGAGCCATCCCATTCAAACGTATGAGTGCCAGCTCCATATGTTTGTTCACTTACTACTAAAGAGGCATTTGCTCCGGCAGCATTTGCGATATAAATGGATAATTTCGAAGGTACTGCAAGTGTAAATTGTCCAGTGACCTTATCGTTTACTCCATCTCCATCAGGAGAAAAGAAAAGCGATTGGAAGGAAGCATCTGTTACAATTTCTTGTAATCTTGATACCGGAATATAATAATCGGCGTCTTTAATTGTAATCGTGCCAGCTCGCAAGTTTAACGGTGTTGTGGAAGGATAGTTATAGGCTGTTTCGATTGTTTTAAAAACAATCTCATAACTACCGTCCATAACAATCCTTCCTGTTTTATCTGTTCCATTCCAGCTTACAGTATGGCTTCCAGGAGATAAGGTTTCTTTGCTGCCGGTATATATTTCATCCCCGTTACTATTACGGATTGTCAGCTGAACTATAGCAGGACGGTTTAAATTGAATGGAATTTGGACCGATTGTGTTTGTGTTTGTCCGTACTTAGGTGAAAACACTGCTGGAATTGGAGAAACGGCATCAATTAATGGCTTTGGACTTGATTCCGAGACAACTGTGAGCTTCCCAAGCGGATACCCTTGTATTTGATTGTATTGCTGGTCCGTGAGATAACCCGAGATTTGGTATATACTTGCAGGAAGAGGTGCTTTTTTCGTATCATCCCATGGTACCCAATCCACTTTGTGTACAGTTTTATAGGCCACATTCGATAAATTAATTTTTGTTTGTACGCCATTTCCAAAGACAAGTAGATACCCGCGTGTTGGGACACTGGTATGCAACTCAATTGTTGTGTAGCCAGGAACACTGCTGCCTTGGTAGGCAACGGTAGGGGAAGAGAGATTAAATGAAGAAACCTCAATCAATCTAGATGCAGGTTGGTATCCGCCATATCCCATTCTGTAACCTCCGAAACCCATTATAGGGGAACCGTCGTATCTCATTCGGTAACCTACGGAACCTATTATAGGGGAATAGCTGTATCCCATAACGGGGTAACCTCCGAAACCTATACCAGGATAACCTCTGTATAACATACCATTTAATCTATGCATGTTTATCTCCTCCTCGAATTGTTTCGTAACTAGTGTATGTGTCCATTTTGAAGAAGGCATAGATACTTGCCTATAAAAATAAATGGGACTTTTATAGTGCGCTTAAAAAATAAAATAAGGTAAGGGGAAATCGCTTTTGGAGAGGACCCCATAAAAGAGGTTGTCAATAGTACAGGGATCGATGTTTTATGAAGTATCGAACGTTAATAGCGATTGGATATATTATTCAAATAATAATGGAAATTATTACTTATATAGAATGTGAATGGATGGGACCGAGAAGCAGTTAATAATAAAACTAGATGTAGGGTCTATCTATATGTTTGATAATAACATTTACTATTATGATAATGACGAACAGTTGTAAAGAGTAAACTAAGTATTGATGAAATTAAGGAATACTTATCAAGTAAAGGTTTACAATTATTCGTAGGATTATTTCAAGGAAAAAAACCTAAGATAAAAAATTACAAATGAATATGAATTATTTTTACAATATTTTAAAGATAAAGGGTGGGTCTCTAGTTTTGAGAAAGATTCTAACAATCCAGGTTATTATCGTGCAATAGGGACACGTAAAA
Organism: Bacillus sp. CGMCC 1.16607; assembly: GCF_042683745.1. NCBI lineage: Bacteria > Bacillati > Bacillota > Bacilli > Caryophanales > Bacillaceae > Bacillus > Bacillus sp. CGMCC 1.16607. The sequence goes on along the minus strand of NZ_JBHUJX010000023.1, from coordinate 38,814 downwards.
TTTCATAATTACAACAGTAGTAGCTTGGAATAGTACCTTATTTTAACTTTTTTTAAAGATTATTCTTTTTTGCAGGAAATTGGACTCTTATTTTAGAATTTAATAATAATGACAATAATGTAAACTAGTATTTACTCAGAGAATAGGAGAGTACATATATGTATGAACCGAAGATGAAAGAAACCGATAATAGTGTAATTGAATTTATTGAAAATGTGGAAAATGAGAAGAAGAAGGCAGATGCCTATCAGTTATTAGAAATTTTTGAAGAGGTATCTGGTTACGACGCAAAAATGTGGGGTCCTAGTATTATAGGCTTTGGAAGCTATCACTATAAGTATGAAACAGGACACGAAGGGGATGCGCCTTTAGTGGGTTTTTCACCAAGAAAGGCGAAAATTAGTCTTTATTTGGCCTATGAAAGTGAGGAAAGAGAAAAATTATTAGAAGGCTTTGGTAAACACACGAAGAGTAAGGCTTGTATTTATGTTAATATAAATTAGCTGATATCGATACCAATGTTTTAAAGGATTTAATTATACATACAGTAGAAGCATATCAGATTCTTTATCCGAACGACTAGAAATATTGCTATTGTTCTAAATCCCATGTTCTACTGATTTTTTGTACTGTAATTGTTTGTTTCCCCATCTGTATCCAAGCCTTGCGAAGATCGTTTATTGGTGCTTTCTTCACTTCAACAGTCATAGGGTCGTTAAAGTAAATATAGTTTTCATCATAACCGGTAACAAAAACCGAGTGTCCCCTCTTTAAATATCAATAGCACATTTGGATTACTGTTTGTTTTAGACCATGTAGCCCTATTTAACATAGCTGATGGTAATAAGTTTATTATATTGAGTGACCATTTTCTTTTAATATTAGAAATAAAAAATTGATGTTAAAACCGTAGAACATACTTGAATGTGATAAAAATTACCCAGGGTATGCTGTCATGAAACAATTAAAATTATCAGAATTTTATATGACTCACGATTTTGTTGGTTATAATAATATTTGGAGTACATACTCCCAAAAAAATTAGAGAGGATCTGAAAAAATGCAATTTATTCCTTATTTACAGTTGAATGGAAATGCAAGAGAAGCAATTAGATTTTACGAAAAGGTATTTCATGCCGAAAATTTAGGAGTTATTACATTTGGTGAAATGCCTACTACCCCAGATTTTCCTTTCCCTGAGGATGCAAAAGACCTTGTTTCACACGCTACGATAAGAGTTGGAGAGTCAGTAATTATGTTTTCAGATACATTCCCAGGTCAACCAGCTCAAGAAGGAAACCTGGTGACCATTTGTATCACGTTTGATAATCCAGACAAAGCTCGCCAAATTTTTGTGTCTTTACAGGATGGCGGACAAGTTGAAATGCCAATATCAGAAACGGGTTTTAGTCCTGCTTACGGGGTGATTAAAGATAAATTCGGTGTAACCTTCCAAATTTACACTGAAGGATATCAAGGTTAGTACATACGATAATAGTATAAAAATGCTTTTGTACGAATGACAAAGTCGTTTTTTGATGGCTCCTTTTTCTTACAAAATCATTCGAAAAGATTATAGTTACTGTACCCCGAATGAACATAAATATATTTCGGTTGATGATGAACTCACTCAAAATCTTTTAGAATCTATAAAAATAATAAAGAGTTACTTCCATTCATATGAGAGACCAGAATTTGTCTTGCATATTGGGGAGCTACTATTATTCCCCCTGAATCTCTTTAATTGTTTTATGATGTGGTTGTATCTTTTCCACACTTCAAAAAGTTTGACGAATAAACAGATATAACAGCAAAATTAGTTATTTAAAAGGTAATTATTAGAAGATGTAGAATAATTGTTTAGTTCCGTCAGGAGTTGATATGGACTTTGTAATTTTAAATTATTTGCATTCCTAAATGAGAGGCTTTTTAATCTTTTTAAGTACAAGATGTGGGATTGTCCCAAATAAGTAAATAGGTAGCGTTGTGCTTAAATAACAATGGGGATCGTCACTTGACGGTCTTTTTTATTATTGAGATATTCCGAAAATGGAATTTTATGTTAAAATTACTAAAAAGGAGAAAAATATGACCTATCATCTAAATGTGTTTGAAGCTGACAAGGTTGAGGAAACAATGAGGTGTTAGATGATGAGAAAAAGATATATTACAATTATTGCAATTTTAGTTGCTTGTAGTCTAGTATACATTTTGATTCCCAAAAATGCTTTTAATATACTTTCAGAGGGTGAAAAAATAGAGTCAATCACTTTTGGAACTTACTTTAAACTTGGCGAAAGATATGATTATAGTGAGAAAATATCAGATCTAAAAAAGATTAAAGAGTTTTCTCAAATACTAAATTCAAAACGATTACGTAGAACTTTTGATACTAATATATTTAATCAAGCAGAAGCCTTGAGTTTTTTTGTTATTCTTGTTGATGAAAAAGGTAAAAAGACGTCTAATTATGTGGCGATTAATCATCAAGGTAAACTTTCTGTAATTGGAGGGAAATCCTACATTACGGATCCACTATTGTATAATAAATTATATGAATATTTTGAACAATTAACCCCAAAAGAATAACAGATACGGATTTCACCACTTGTTAAGAATAATGACATTGAGGCCACTGCAAAAAGAGAATATATATTAATGGGATTGGATGAGTAAATAAATGTTGTTACAGTTGTAGTTTTTGAAATTCACAAATATTCCTTGACAGGAATATTCCTTGTGGGGTATATTGTTGTTATATTAAGTAGGGAGGCATTAACACTAAACATAACAAAAGTTAATAGGAGGCAAATTTATATATACACTAGTTGTTTATAGATAGGAGTGAAATCATATTAATGGAAATTACAACATTGAACGCTCTTGCCGAACCTACCCGCTTACAGATTGTTGAGATTTTGAAGAAGAACCCATTAACTGTTGGTGAAATTGCTAATCGTTTACAAATTCGTCAACCGCAAGCATCCAAACATCTTCGTGTTCTCAGCGACGCTGGAATTGTTGAAGCACAAGTAGATGCCAACCGTAGAATCTATCAATTAAGAGCAGCCCCTTTTAAAGATATGGATGCATGGTTGGAAACCTATCGCCACATATGGGAAGAAAGATTTGATCGTCTAGATGATTATTTAGAAAAAATGCTAAAAAAAGAAGAAAATTAAAAATATCATTAGGAGGTAAATAGGATGGAAAATAATATAACAAACAAGTTGATAGTAACTACTGAAGGGAAAGTTCTTGTCATGGAGCGGATTTTCAATGCACCAAGAGAACTGGTTTTTAAGGCTTTTTCTGAGCCTCAGCATTTAGCGAACTGGTGGGGCCCGAAAGGCTGGCAGACAGAAAATCTTACGTTTGAGTTTAAGCCTAACGGTGTATGGCATTATTGCATGCGGTGCATAGATAAGAATCAAGGAGACTTTTATGGCTATGAAGCTTGGGGTAAAGCTATCTATAATGAGATTAAAGTTCCGGAAAAGATTATCTTAACCGATGTATTTTCCGATAAAGATGGCAACACCATTGAGGGGATGCCTACGACAGTAGTAACGATGTCGTTTATTGAACAAGATGGTAAGACAAAACTTATCATGCGTTCTGAATACGCAACAGTTGAGGGGCTACAGCAGGTAATGGAAATGGGTGTAACTGAAGGCACTGCTTCACAATATGAACGCCTCGATGATCTTTTGGTCGAACTTCAGTAAATCAGAAAACAAGAATAATTTTTAAGCTCGCTTCAATATAAATTTTGGAGCGAGCTTTTCTTATCCACTAACTATATCCATTTATACTATCTGACGAGGTATTAATATCTGGACGAGCAACATATAGAAAAGAAGCATTAAAGTTATCAAACAAATTAATAGGGACTTTATAAAACCACTAAATTAGCTGTTACTGGAATCTGTTAAGCTTGTTTACCAAACAGCTGCTTAATAGCCATCGTTTCGGAGATGTCGCCCACTTTTGTACTTGTTGCATGGGCACTAATAACAGTGGACTTTTCTGGGATAATTAGATTGAAATAATTTGAAAAATAAGCGTTTTAAAATAGAGACTCAAACGAGTTTTTATCAAAGGCGTAAAATTTGGGGGAGAAAATGAAAAATGAACCTCGAGGATTGAACAAAGTGGAGAAAGTCGAAAACAGCACGGTATATCTATTGTCGGGTCCAGCAGGAGTTGGTAAATCAACAACTTCAAAACAACTTGTTCAAAAGCTACCAAAGAGTGCTTATATTTAAGGTGATTACATAAGCCATATGCATGTTAATGAATGTAGAAGTAAAATATGTGGTTTTTTGACTGATATTGAAACATTGATCAATAGGGATAATATGAGAAAGCCGGAGGATAGAATGGGTGAGCGATGTCAATTGTTACTTAATGAGTTTTTTAGATTCGGGAATAGATAAGAAACATATTATAGATACAAGTAATAACAAAAATGAGGATATCTTGAAATTGATTAACGAAATTATGAACAACCCAAACTATAAAATATAATAAATACAAGATCAGCTAAGAGATCAGATTTGTGAAAAGGAAACGTAACAATAGTCGAAAAACAAAATTACAGTAGAAGGAGATAGATATGATGATTAAAGGTTTCGGTGGAATATTTTGGAGAACAAAAAATCTTGATGTTGTGAAAAAATGGTACAGTGAAGTGTTGAAAATTGATATAAATAATTGGAATGGAACTATAATAAAACCTCAATTAGGAAATGAGACTATCTTTTCATTCTTTACCGAGAATGACAGTTATTTTCCAACAGAACAACAAGTGATGTTAAATTTCCAAGTACATAATCTAGACGAGATGATTGAGCATCTTGAACAAATTGGTGTGCCGCTTGAAAAGAAAGAAGAGATGAGTGAATATGGAAAGTTTATTTGGATTAAAGATCCTGAAGGTCGTCTGGTCGAGCTTTGGGAAAAATAGCGAGTTGTGATGCATTTGTTATTAAACAGATGCTTAGGTGTCGCTCATTTTTTGAATGTACTCATAACAGACTCTTCAAATAAAGCCTTAGTAGGAGGAATTTCTTCTTTTATTGCTCAGGTAATCAAGTAGTTTCCCGACTATAGAGCGTTAAAAAAAATGTTGTTCTTAAAGTACGAATTAGATTGTTGACAAAATAGGTATTATCTCTTAATATATGAATATTTATATCCACATAATGTAAAATGTAGTGAAGAGGAAGAGTAATTAATCACTCGAATGAAAGAGAGCCCATGCTGCTGAGATTGGGTATTCGAGCTTAATGAAAGAAGCCTTGGAGCAGTAGACCAAAAAATTGGAGTAGGTCTACCGGGGATTTCCCGTTATAGAAATGTGTAGCAATATAATGAATTGCTGCATAATGAGCGGGTTTTTAACCAATTTAGGTGGTAACGCGGAAGCAAGCCTTTCGTCCTTTATAAAGGACGAAGGGCTTTTTATTTTGAACTTTTAGGAGGGTATGACAATGTCAAATGAGAATATGGCGGAACTTTTATTTCCGGATGTAAGACAATTACCGGTTGATATTTTTTCCTTATATCCGCCAAGAAATTTGTCCTCATCTGCTATGGTAACACGATTTGCACCGAGCCCAACGGGTTCACTAAACATAGGGGGGCTATACGCAACGTTAATTTCGGAAAGATTAGCCCACCAAAGTAATGGAGTCTTTTTCCTACGTATTGAAGACACAGACAAAAAACGCGAAGTAAAAGGCAGCCTCGAGAACATTATAAATTCATTGTCATACTTTGGGATTCATTTTGATGAAGGACCACAGCTCTCAGGCGACGATAAGGGTACCTATGGACCTTATAAACAAAGCATACGAACACAAATCTATAAGGTTTTTATTAAACATTTAGTACTGAATGGATTAGCATATCCATGCTTCTGCGATGCAAACGATTTACAAAAGATAAGAAAAAGCCAGCAGGATTTAAAAGTAACAACAGGATACTATGGTCAGTGGGCTAAACATCGAGATATAACTGTCCAGAAAGCCAATGAAGAGATTTTAAATGGTAAACCGTTTGTTATTAGACTTAGATCTTCAGGTACATCTGATAGGAGAATAACGTACCATGATTTGGTGAAAGGTCCGATAGAGTTACCTGAAAATGATCAAGATATAGTAATTATGAAAACAGATGGTTTACCAACTTATCACTTCGCTCATGCCATAGATGATTTTCTGATGGGTACGACCCATGTTATTAGGGGCGATGAATGGCTTTCATCCGTGCCTATTCATATTCAGTTGTTTGAAACCTTAGGTTTTAGCATACCGAAATACGGACATATTGCTCCAATAATGAAGCAAGTCGGAGCTTCTAAACGGAAATTTAGTAAGCGTAAGGATCTGGATGGTACCGCTGAGTATTACAAAGAACAAGGATACCCAGGAATAGCTATAAATGAATACTTCATGAATCTCATTAATTCTGACTTTGAAGAATGGAGGATGGCAAATCCTCATAAATCATTTAAAGACTTTTTTATCAATACTAATAAAATGAATGCCAGTGGTGCCTTATTTGACATGAATAAACTTAATGATGTCAGCAAGGATGTTATCTCAAAGCTTACAGGTAAACAAGTATTTGACCCTTTATACACTTGGGCAAAGGAATTTGATTCTGAGCTTTATACTTTAATTGACAGGAATCAGGAATACACTGTAAACATTTTAAATATAGGTCGAATCATTGAGAAACCAAGAAAAGATTATTCAAAGTGGTCAGATGTGAAGTCGATGATTGCTTTCTTTTATGACGAATTGTTTGAAAAGGATGTAATGAGTGGCTATAAGTTACCTACAAATGTAAGTTTTAATGTTGCGAAAGACATTGTATTAGGTTTTAGCAAAACTTATAAGTTTAATAATGAAAAGGAAGCTTGGTTCGATGAAATAAAAGAACTTGCTGGGGAACTCGGCTTTGCAAAGGAAATGAAGCAATATAAAGCTAATCCTAACCATTACAAAGGACATGTTGGTGATGTAGCGATGATCATTAGGGTCGTTCTAACCAACAGAACTAATACACCTGATTTGTTTGAAATGATGAAAGTAATGGGTGAAAAAAGGGTTCTTACGAGAATGCAGAATTTCCTAGGTGATTCCATTTAGTCGAAATCAACTAAATATCATATCAAAATAGTGATTGGGGAAACCAATTTCCTGGTCATTTAACTTCATTACAAAGTGAGACCTTTCAAATAAACTGCAACCGACCGCTAGTCTTTACAACTATCTGTGGTAAAGTTCATCGTAATATATCTAAAAGAATTCTCAAGACCCTTAAATTTAGACAGGAATAATTAGATGGATTAAATTGAAATTTTAAAAGCTTTGCTACGAATGAATGGTAGCAAGGCTCTTTTTTCTAACTCAAAATTACTATTTCTATCAAGACTTTTCCAATTCAGACTGTTCATTTATTGGATTGCTTCCTGCAGCGTGTCGGTAAACGAGCTGCCCGCCAAACCATCCCCCGATTAGAAGAAAGATCGTACCAATAAATGATAGAGTAACGGAACTTATTAGCCGCCATCCAGAAGGAATTTCAATACCAATGCGAATATAAAAGCTGACCATATACATCAAAATTGCCGCAATCATTACGGTCATATGGCGTAATGCAACACGTTCGACATTTCCTTTTTGAGGAATGGTAATAAAGTCAATCATACCAGTAATTAGCGCAGGTATGGAGAAAACAAGACCAATGGCTAGATTATAAAACGAAAAGCTCCACCAAAACGAAGTATCTTTCCAGACTCCAAGCAGGTCACCAAGAAAGGACACTGGTAATAGGGCCATTGGAAAATGTGTAATAACAGGGTGTACTGGATGCCCAAAAAATCTCAACTTGGACCGCTGTTTCATTAATATCCACCCCTTATAAGATTCCAATAACTAATAAGACAAATGCGATAACCGCGGCTAAAGCATGGATCACGATTAGGCCTTTAGGATGTGGTTTCCGGCGTAAATGGTAAGAAAACAATACGAATCCGCCAAGTGCAGCAATAATGAAAAGAATCAAGGCGATGAGTGGAAGTACTCCTACACCCCCTTGCACAACTGCAAGAATTAAACAAATAAGCCCAGACGCTGCAACTACGCCATGTATAATCGACAACCCCATAGGTAAATCTCTTTGTCGAAGACCTAGAACCCCAAGTACCATACCACCAAGTGCAGCAACTGCAAAAAGAACAACAGATGATATCAGCATTTTAATCATCCCTCCATTACAATTAATGTAATCCACTTCATTCAACTAATATCTCTAATTAAACAATATAAAAATTGGTTAATTAGTTTTATACATAATATTCAGAATTAAACGAATAATTACTTGTTTAATTAATCTTTTTTTGGCATATTAGATACAAGTTCACTGGAATAATCGAATATTTACGGAGGTAATCGGTGTGAGTATTAACTTAAATCAGTTACAAGGTCCTCGGCGCGATATTTTGAATTATTTGAAACAGAATGGTCCTTCAACCGTTGCGGATCTTTCCTCTCGTTTGCAGATGACAGGAGAAGCGGTACGTCAGCATCTTCTCCAGCTTACACAAGATGAATATATTCAACGACAATCTGAAAGAGCTCCAGATGCTGGAGCTGGTCGACCATCATTGTTTTATAGTCTGACGTTGGTAGGAGAGCATCTATTTCCTAAAAGCTATGACGGGCTTACTGTGGAACTGATTGACACGGTAATATCGCAACTTGGTGAAGAAACTTTAAAACAGATCCTTTCTAGCATGACGGAAAGTCGGGTACAGCAATGGGAGAGTCGGTTACGAGCGTTAAATCTTTATGAGCGAGTTGTTGCTTTAAAGGATATATATATGGAAAATGATTCATTTATCGAGATTGAACAGGATGAAGATGATCTGTTACTGATTGAACGAAATTGTCCATTCGCAAATGTTGCAATGAAGCGTCCAGCCCTTTGCAGTGTGACGGTTAACGTACTCACAAGGTTGCTTGCACTGAAAGTAACCCGAAAAGAAACTTTTCAAAACGGTGATGGCCGTTGCGTTTTCAAGATACATTCTGATCAACCAATCCACACCGAGTCATATTCCTTTTTTATTGAAAAGGAATGAAATGCAAAATATGGACTTACAATTGGCCTGAAGAAATTATGTTATTTGGCTACAAAGTAAGTGAGTATATTCATAAAATGTTTTACTAAACGCAAGTGATTGTTCAATGAGAACAGTCACTTTTTTGTAAAAAGGGATAGGTGTATACCTAATTATGGTAAAATTAGGATTAAGGAGGAGGTTTGTTATGTGGGGAATTCGAAGGGAAAAAACATTAAAAGAGTGGATTAGTTTTTTTACATTTGTTTTTATTTTAGGTGGAGCAGTAACATACTATGTCATGGTCTTTACTCCTAAGAATTCACTTGAATTATACCAAGCAATCTCTTTTGCTGAAGACTTTGACGAGGTACAAAAATTAATGTTGCAAGGATATGAAGACAATTTCAAGGAAGAAGACTTTGAATTTATAAAGAGCATGAATACTCGTGCGAATAAAATAAATCAATTTACTTTATTTGAATATGATGAAAAGGCTTTTGTAGTAATGACCTCACCAGGTACAAAAAAATTAAAAGTGCTTTCTGTAGAAGAATTGCCAAAAGATATAAGGAATTATTTTCTTGAAATAGCACCATAACAAAATTAGAAAAGTAACTAACAAGTGCAAAGTCCCATACCCAATTATTTTAACAAGTCAAAAATACCAATTATATTTTTATAATTTGGTATTTTTGACTTGTTAAATTTTCATAATAAAAAAACTCATATACTTAAGATAAGGTGAACCACATCTATTTAAGTGGCTTTTTTTTACAGGGTTTAAAATGTGCTTTCCTCCATTTTTTCGATTAGCAGTTTTGCAGTTATTTTCAAAATAAGGTATTAAGCCATTTTTATTGAATATGATTTTAGTGGCAAAGGAGTGATGAAGTTGAAAACAGCATTAATTCATATTCTTTTAAATATGTTGTTCTATCCTTCACCAGAAATAACGATTACGAAGGAGGAAGAAAAAATATTTAATGATTTGTTTGAAAGCTCTTGTGAAAAGGCGGATAAACTAATTAATTACAACCTTTCAGTCCCCAAATATAAATTCCTTCATTATCTGACATGTCACAAGCCAATCGTTTTGCACGGCTCAAATAATAAACAAATAGATTCTTTTGAACCTCGTAAACAAACCTTATTTAATGGCAAAATGGCAACAGCTGTTTTTGCTACTAAAGATCCGATTTGGTCCATTTTCTATGCTACCTTAGATAAGAAAAAAATAATAGGAGATATTAGAAACGGATCATTTTCTGCCAAAAGCAAAAAAATGTTTCATTTTTACTCGTTAACAAAGCCTACACTTTTAAATGATCCATGGATTTACGGCATGGTTTACTTATTACCAGAAGACTCTTTCTCCCGAGTAGGCAATCATGCCATCCGATTTAACGAATGGATTAGCACAACAGCTGTAAAACCAATTGTAAAAATAGAGATTAAAACAAGCGATTTTTATTTTAGAAATAAAGTGGCATCCCATCGTTCAAATGAATCTATCATTCGATCGTGGTTATTTTACAAATTGCGAACTTTAAATAAATAAAATAGGGATCACTGTGTTTGATCCTAAACTTCTGTTTAAGTACATGTTTTCATAAACTTGTTCCATTATCCTTTATATATCGACATTGCTATAACTTCACATTTTTTTATAGCCCAAATGTAATGATTGGAAGTGTTTGCTGTAAAATAGCTGTATAGATTACTTGTTTTTGTCCACTTATAGTATTTTTTTGTCATGATTTCTTCATTGGTATGTGATTTAATTATATCCATTACTCTACCATGGCTTAATTTCAATTTTTTAATTGCTTGATTTAATGTTACATCTTGATAGTTTCCCCAGATTTGCCTATTAAGTAGCTTGATCGTACTCCATTTATAACCAGGTGCTGGCATAAAAGGAATATCTCCATCCATACCTTCTCTATACCATCTCTCAAGCATTACATGCCATTCATACAAATGCATTAGTACATCACGAAAATTTTTATCTCTTTCTTGAGTTTCGATAGAAATGTTCCTTTTTCTGTTAGGTACAGATTCAATGATTTCAAGCAATGAATTAAAATTTTTGTCGCTTTCCATTAATAGAGTTTCTTTTTCACTTCCCACTATCATGATAATTTCCTCCTTTTTTTACTTAATATTAACAAAGAATGCATGTGATGGTATATTTCGTTGGCTGTAATCAAAGAACAATTTTATGTAACGAACTTTTACATTATTTAAGAATTTAATGTCAAAATGAAAATTTTTAATATAGTAATGTTTTGACTTGTTTTTAATAGTCTATTTTAATACTGTAATAGATGAATTCATTCCCAATTACGGGGAAAGCGAGGTGTTATAATGGGAAGTTTAATTTCCATTGGTGAAGTATTAATAGACTTTATTCCCCTGCAAAAAGGAATAGCATTGAAAGATGTAGTATCCTTTGAACGGGTTCCAGGCGGTGCTCCAGCAAACGTAGCAGCTGCCGTTGCAAAATTTGGTGGACATGCCTCGCTGATTACCAAATTAGGAGAAGATGCTTTTGGTGATTTTCTCTTAGAAGAACTATCAAGGTATGGTGTGAATATAGATAAGATTTCAAAAACCAAAGATGCAAATACTGGATTGGCTTTTGTTTCATTACGTGAAGATGGAGAACGCGATTTTTCGTTTTACCGAAATCCTTCTGCAGACTTATTGCTTACGGATGCTGAAATAGATGAAAAATGGTTTAGCCATGGTGACATCTTACATTTCTGTTCAGTAGATTTAGTGGAAAGCCCTATGAAGCAGGCTCATATCAAAGCCATTCAATCAGCAAAAGCTCGTGGTGGGATAATCAGCTTTGATCCTAATGTGCGTTTACCTCTTTGGAAAAGTGCCGAGGAATGCAGAAATACTATTCTAGAATTTATTCCGATGGCGTATATTGTAAAAGTTTCTGATGAAGAACTAGAGTTTATTACTGGTATAGCTGATGAACAAAAGGCAATTGCATCATTGTTTACAGGGGATGTAAAAATAGTGGTGTTTACAAAAGGTTCAAAAGGTGCCGATGTCTACATACAGAATAATAAATATTCATCTATTGGTTATATTGTTCAAGTAACAGATACCACTGGTGCCGGAGATGCATTTATTGGCGGTTTCTTGTACCAACTGTTGAATAAGAATGCAAATCAGGACAATTTAGAGGATATAGTTAACAAACATTATAAAGAAATACTTGCATTTGCCAATGCAAGCGGAGCGCTAACAACAACTGGAAAAGGGGCTATCTCTTCCATACCATCAAAAGAAGAAATATTGCTGTTAATAGGTTAAAAGATTGAAACAACATCAATGAGAGCCTTGCTACGTATGAACTGTAGCAAGGCTCTTTTTTCTACATTAAAAATTACTAAAGCTGCCGATCTCTATGATTAGTGAGACCGTCAATCTTAACGCTATTTTTAGTCTACCTTAATGATTAATATTTGAATCAGATGGAGTGATTAGGAAAACTCATTGAGAAAGAAATGTTTATAGAAAAAAGACCATTTACGAAGAATGGTTTTAAACACATTTTGTTCCAACATTTCTTGGATGCCAGTAGGTGTTATTATTAGAGGAAATGTATAAATTGATACTAAAAAAGGGGAAAACCACAAAAAATACCACCTATAAAACCAATTTATTTGGGTTAATAGCATATGCAAAATTCTACAAAATACGATAAATAATGATGTAATATGGTATTATTACGAATATAATAAGATTCTTGCTTAAAATATTGACACTTGAATGAAACAATCATATACATAATGAACATGATTAGCTTCTTAGATTACAGGGTTCAGATGTTGAAAAGAATATGAAAGGTAACGAAGATGAGTACAATTAAGGATTTTTTGCTGCAACTTACGCATATGGTAATACCCATTTTTATCTACTTTACATTTACTACAGAGAGAGTAAAGACTGAGAAAAATAGAAAAATGATCATTTTCATTTTGTGCGGAATATCAATATTATTATGCATGTCCTTTCCAGTGAGTTTTGGTCAAAATGCTCGATTGGAGTTAAGAATTATTCCTCTATTAATTGGGACACTATACGGTGGATTTTGGTCAGGTATCTTCCTCTCAGTCCTTATCATACTTTATCGTCTTTTTTTTGGAATAAGTATAGGGTTTTATAATACTGTTCTTGCTCTATTATTATCACTACCTGTTATTCTGTTTTTTCTAAAATCGTTTGCGAGTTCAAATAAAGATAAAAGGGGTAAAATTGGTGTAGGTCTTTCTATATACTATTGTCTGATCGGAATTATATTATTTGGTATTCTCAGAGGTTTTTCCATGGATTATCTTAAAGTGCAGATTATTCATCTTATCTTTGTAGTAGTAGTTACCTGGTTCTTCATTATCTTAATTGAAAATTTAAGGGAGATTCGTCAAATTCGATTAGAAATGCAAAACGCGGAGAAATTACGAGTAATCAGTGAGCTAACAAGTGTTTTTGCCCATGAAATTCGAAATCCGATGCAAGTTACTCGTGGCTTTCTGCAACTTTTAAACGAGCCTGATTTACCTGATAAAAAGAAGGAATATATCCAATTATCTATTGAAGAATTAGACCGTGCAAATGAAATCATTAATGATTTTTTATCTTTAGGAAAACCCTCAGAAGTTAATAGTGAAAGAATCGACGTAGGTAATCAGTTACAACGTGTGGCAAATATCGTACAAAGTTATGCCATGAACCATAATGTTGTGATTAAAACGAATGTTATTGATAATTGTTGGATTTATGCTAATCCTCAAAAGTTGAACCAATCTTTAATTAATATTTTGAAAAATGCGATAGAGTCAATGCCTAATGGTGGGAATGTTTGGATTACATGTACTATAACTGAAGATGGAAATATAATGATTACCATTAAGGACCAAGGAATCGGCATGACAAAAAAGCAAATGGATCAGCTTGGATCTCCGTTTTATTCCTTAAAGGAAAGTGGGACAGGATTAGGAATGATGGTAAGTTTTCAAATTGTCCATTCTTTCAAAGGTAAAATACAAGTGAACAGTGAAAAGGATATGGGGACAGAATTTATTATTTTTTTACCCCAGATAACCTAAAGTGTGTGATCTAATACAAACTTTTAAATGAAGAAATCATAAAAGAAAATGAAATCATGTGGAAGGTTTTCTGCTTCAATAATTGGAGTAGAAGAACCTTCCCTTTGTTTAGATTAATGGAACTTTTGCACCATACTAGTTTTCGTTTTTAACACGTTTTGTCCCACTGTATTTTGGATGCCAGTAGGTGTGGTTTGTGCTTGTAATCATTATTCCTTTGATGAACAAACCATAATCATTTTTCTATTTCCAAGTATCCTCTAAATATACTAAAAAGCTTTCGAAAGAATTAAAATAGCTTACTCATAGAGTAAGCTTAACTCCCAGTATACACACTATCACATATGCCAGCTTTTGGTTCATAATAACAGTGATTTTTGAATTGACCAGAAATAGGTTGATCGTACCATGTTGGAGGGCATGGAGCATATGGATTAAAATACCAAAGCGAGTATTTCGCTGGATGCTGTCTCCAATAATCCAAATTCTGTTTTGCTAATCTCTTTTCAACAGATCGCGCTCTTTGGTAAAATACATTTCCTTTTTGAACAGCTTCAAAGGAATAGTTTCCTCCTTGTACTTGATAAATAACTTGGGGAATGGATCTCAAATTTTTAAAATCTGAACAATTTGCTTTAAGACGATTTACAATTACATTTCCAACATATAACATTCCCTGTTTCCCTTCACCTTCTGCTTCTGCTCTCATCATCCTTGCCATTAAATCGATATCTGAACTTCGATAATTTACTCTCGGCATTTTCTCACCCCAAAATTATCATATGAAAAAGGCCTATATTGGTGTAGCCTTTTCAAAAAAATGACTATAAAAGAAGTATGGAGTAAAATTCCATTAATTTCTCAATCCTTTTTATTTGTCCCATTTAATTTTCAGACTCCATTTTATTACCCATCCACGCTTGTCCATTTCCATTTGTCAAAAATAACATAGATTAATTTGAAGAAGGTAAGAAGTAAGTGAGGAAGCTTATATTCTATCTCTATATCATTCTAGATCGGAGGGAAACAAACACAGTATGAACTTATTTGACTTATCGGGAAAAACTGCCATTGTTACTGGTGGAGGTAGGGGACTAGGGCTACAAATTGCTACAGGTCTTGCGGAGGCAGGAGCTAACATTGTGGTCTGCTCAAGAAATATCGAAGCTTGCAGAGAGGTTAGCCAACAGATCAATAAACTCGGAGTAAATTCAATTGCTTGTAGTTGTGACATTAGCAAGCGGGAAGATATCGAAAAAGTAATGAGTGAAACAATGAAAGTATTTGGCAAGATTGATATTTTAGTAAATAACAGTGGAATATCTTGGTTAGCGCCAACACTTGATTATCCAGAGGATAAATGGAAAAAAGTCTTAGATATAAATGTTAATGGGACATTTTTATTTTCTCAAGCTGTAGCAAAAGAAATGGCTAAACAAGGTCATGGGAAAATCATCAATATAGCATCGGTAGCTGGATACGGAGGAACAGATCCAGATGTTATGGAGACAATAGCTTATAATACAAGCAAAGGGGCGATCATTACCTTTACAAAAGACCTAGCAGTAAAACTAGCAAGATACGGTATCCAAGTAAACGCAATCGCTCCAGGATACTTTCCGACAAAAATTACAAAAAAAATACTGGAAGATTCCAAGATAGATACACTTTCGCAAATTCCTGCCAAAAGGTATGGAAACGAAAAAGATTTAAAGGGAGCCGCAGTCTTCCTAGCTTCCAATGCTTCAGATTACATTAATGGCCATGTGATTAATGTGGATGGAGGCATAGCAGCTACTGTATAACAGTAGAGAAAGGAGAAAAAAGTATGGAGAAAAAGGAGAAGAATAAAGATTTTTACGAGTCACTCAAAGTTAATTGGAGTGTACAAGAAAGAAATATCAACAGTATGATCCAAGAAATTCTTGATAATAAAGAGTTCATCAAGCATGTAAGCAATCAGCATAAGCTTCTTGGAAATCATTCGAAAAAAATGAATGAGTCAATCGAAACTTTGTCAATGATGTTCAATTTTCCTACAAAAAGGGACATGGCCAATATTGCTAAAATGCAGGTCCAGTTAGAGGAGAAATTGGATCGAATCGAGGATTTACTATCACTCGAAAAGAACAAGAAAAATTTGGCACAAAATGATAAAGTGAAACAAACTCAGAGCAATCCAAATAGTGAAAGACGTGAAAGGCTTCGCCAAATCCTAATGGAAACGTTGGAGAATAACGGACCTTTTATTAAAGGAAATAAAGTGATATGAAGAAGAACGAGAGTCAAAGGTGGAAAAAAATGTGGAATGTACTACAGGAACCTTTGCCTGAAATGGCTACCACACATAGGGAGGCTATTTGGAAAAAAAACAAAGCCACATTATGGTATTATCCTCCTAAAAAGAAGAAATTTAATGTCCCCATTTTTATTGTCTACTCTCTCATTAGTCAACCATTTATTCTTGATTTAGGTCCAAAAATGAGTATGATAGAAGCATTTCGAGAGGAAGGCTATGAAGTCTATTTGTTGGATTTTGGTATCCCTGGATATGAAGACGGTGATATCAGCATGGACGATTATATTGTTGATTATATTCAAAAAGGTGCACAGAGATCCTTAAGGCATTCTGGAGCCCAGGAAATATCAGTAATTGGATTTTGTCTTGGTGGTACTCTTGCTGCTATGTATACTACCATTGCTGAAGAACCGATAAAAAATTTAATACTATCAACAACACCAATTGATTTTAGCTTTACACCGATATTTAAGAATTGGTCTGACGCCATTCGTAATGAAACGATAGACGTTGAAGAATTAATAGTCACTCCTGTCATACCTAGTGAATTTGTTAGAATTGGGATGCGTTTATTATCCTCACCAGTGTATGTCTCTCCGTATTTATCCCTGTTAGCCAGGGTAGATGATGAGCAATATGTGAATAAATGGAGACGCCTAAATGAATGGACGAATGCTCATATCCCATTAACTGGTGCTGCCTTAAAACAACTTATCAATGATCTAGGAAAACATAATAAACTTATAAAAGGCAAGATGTTTATTAGAAAAAAAAGAGCCTCATTAAAAAATATAACGTGTAATTTACTTGTAGTAAGTGGTGCCCAAGATTTACTTGTTCCAAAGGAAATGAGTGAACCAATCATGAAACTTGTCTCAAGTGAAGATAAACAGTTTACATTACTCTCTCAAGGACATAGTGGTATTAGTACGGATGGAAAATTACCGAATTATCTTGCCGAATGGCTGCCAAAAAGATCCGAACCAATTTAAGAATTTTTGGATGAAAGATTGGAAATTGAGGAGGGATCAAATTGTACATTTTATATGAACCCAAAAAAGGTATCCTTGATATTGACCTAGGTCAATTAGGTATGGCTGGATATGTATTTGCGGGTTTTTTTAAGTATTTAAATCATTTTCATCATAGTTAATTTTTAGATTACGACATTAGACCAATGAATTAGTAGCTCATCACTTGATGGGCTTTTTGTATTTTGAAGAATCAATTTTCATCCTTATTGAATATTTGTAAAGTAAGTAATTATTTCGTAAGGAGGTGTTGTGTTTTGAGTGATCAATTTAATGAATTTTTGTTGAAAAGACAAAAAGAACTGAATGAGAATAAAACTGACACGAAAAAAAGTAAACATAAAATAGAACTGAATGAATTTTATCGTACAATAAGAGGTTGGTTGTCAGATACGGTAAATAAAGGACTTGTTACTATAGAAGAATGGAATTATCCTAGCCCCTATGTTGATTTAACTGAGTTAAAACTTAGATTCGGCTCAGATATCATTATGATCAGACCAGAGCTTAAAAATTATAAAAAAGATTCAATGACAAAAGTAAAAATGAAACACACTAAAAAAGGAAATGCAAGTTTGTTCGTATTGTCCCAAAATGTTTGGTATTTTGAAAATGAAATGAGATTTGGGATTACTGGTCATGATAGAGAGATTTTAGATAGTAATAAATTTAAGGAAATTCTTCAAAGTAAATTAAAATAATGGTCAAAGGCATTCTTTTCAGACATGTAGTAGATTATGTAAAAAATATTCAAATAATAGGAAAAGGATAGCTTAGACTATAAAGTCCTAGAAATCCTTTAAGATTGTCGACAAAAGGCAGTGAGAAGGCTCTTTCTCACTGCCTTTTGTCATTTTTAAAAGATATTGTGGAAGATAAGGCTGATTTCCGCTCCAGGCGCTTGCTTTCCGGGGGGCGTTCGCCGAGCCTCCTCCTTCGCTTCGCTTTGTGCGGGGTCTCGTCTGCAACGCTATATCCCCCAGGAGTCAAGCACCTTCCGCTCCAATCAGCGAGTATCTGCTTAAAAACTGACCCCAAAACCTATTAAATAAGTATTCGAAGTCATCATCAGGCATCTTGCCCAGTCCAAGCTGCAAGTTTCTTTAAATTCATGGCAGCAAATGTAAGCATCGCATGCGACCGCAAGTGGTTTCTTCACTTTTTCCATGATTCTCTAAACAAGTGGCTGTAACAAATGACTATCTTGGATATTTCCTGGAACTTGCTATAGTACCTAACACGAATCCTTTTTGATCTATAGCTGCATGGAAGGAATACGCAAACTGCTTGGTTCATTCATCTTTTACATAGTATCCACTTTCGGGGTCTGTCGTACTTTCCTTCATTTCTTTCCATTCGTCTTTTTCAAATTTCGCAGGAGGGAATGGTTTTTTTCCATGTTCCTCACGATCTAGATTAAGTTCCAATTGGAGTGAAAGGCGACGACTCCTGCGGGAAATAGTGTGAACCTTGAGACCCCGCAGGAAGCAAAGCGACTGAGGAGGCTAAAAAGCTCACACCCTGCGGAAAGCATTCGCCCGTAGCAGAAATCAACGGTTATTGAGTATAAACTTATTTAAATAGAATGGCTCTGTTAAAATTTAATGTTTATATTTCCATAATATTAAGGGGAACCCATTATTTATGGATTCCCCTTTAGAGTGCAATAGATGAAACTACTGTCGAGTATTACCTTATAATATTTAATACAATATATCTTTGGAGTGAAAGATTTTTTTAGTTACCATTCCAATGATAAATTATTTGCACAACGCCAGAGGAAAATGTTCTTGTATTAACCATTTTTAAATTTATTCTCTGTTTTAAATCAATAAACAACGGTTTTCCTTCTCCCAAGACAACAGGGTGAATAGATAATCTAAATTCATCAACAAGCCCCAAATTTATAAAAGTTGTAATGAGACTTGCTCCACCATATAGCCAGATGTCTTTACCAGACTTTTTCTTCAATTTATTTATTTCTTCAAGAATATTATCATTTATAAATATTGCTTGATGATCAATCTCATTTTGTGTTTTGGAAAAAACATATTTCTTTTTACTATGAACCAATTTCCAAATTTCCTTTTCGGTATCAGGGTCTTCATTTTTTGGAATATAGTGTCCCCATAAATCGTAGCTTTTTCTACCATATAAAATAGTATCAATTTGATTTAAGAAATCAGTAAACCCCATATCAGGGTCCATAATGCACCAATCAACTTCTCCATTTTTCCCTTCAATAAAACCATCTAAAGTAACTGCTAAATCTAAAATTATTCTTCTCTGTTTTACGTTATTTATCATAATTATTCATCCTATTACCATTCAGATTTTGATTCTTCTATCCCGTTGATTAAGCTACCACTAGCAGAGGATGAAGGTTCAACATAGCGTTTAACCCATTGATAAACTTGTTCTTTTTGTGTATGTGGTAATTTTTCAATATACTTTAACAAGTTGCTAAACGCTTTGCTCACCTTGATAAACTCCCCGAATGCTTGTTCTTATGTTGATTATATCAAGAATTCGGATAGGTTCCAAATATCAACATTTACCTTTAACAGAGTCAATAGAAAAAAACTGCAGGTAAACTCGAAATTCTTCGAGTATGTCTACAGTCTGAAGGATAGCTTAGACCATTTAGTCTTAGCTATCCTTTTTTCACTAATTAACTTTTTACCTGAGTTTTGCAATAAACATCAACAAAGTGAGAAGGGTTTAATTTTTCACCCGTTACACGGCTAATTTTTTCATTCCAGTCATAAAGGGCTGCTGGTTTGAAGAATTGATTGATGAGCATTTCTCCCGTTTCTTTTATGAAAAATTCAGGGGAAATCTTCGTTTCTATATGACGAAGAAGTTGTGCTGCCATTAATTCTCCAAGTAGATAATTTTGGTAATAAACAGGTGCAAGTGTAAAATGAATTTTTGCTGCCCAATCAGGATTATCAGTTGAATCTGGAGGAGTGACTAGCTGAACTTCATTTACTGTTTTCCACCATAAAGCGTTTAAATCTTGATCGGGATTTTCGTACAATTCTTTTTCAAAAAATACAAAGGTAACAATCCATCTTACTGCAATAAGCATTTGTAACTGCTGGAACTTTTCTAATTCAGGAGAAAGCTCATTTACTGTTGTTTCGTCAACTTGTAAGAAGCGCTTTAACCAACGAGGGTCTTTGCCCATTTTTCCAAATAACATCGCAATCGATTCAGTTGTTAAGATATGACTTTCTTTACGTAATCCGAATGGAAGGCTAGGGTCTACATATTTGTAATAAGCTGCATGACCAAACTCATGCAGATTCGTTTCCATCCAATACGCATCTTCCATTAAGCTACAAAGGACACGAACGTCACCTTCACGGTCAACATCCATGCAAAAGGCTGTTGGGTTTTTCTTTTCTCTAGGGAACAAATCGCTTTTTGCATATAGATCATCAATTTCGATTCCCATTGAGCTAAATGTATCCGTAGTGATTTGGACAATATCCTTCCCTTTGTAAAAAGGATCTAGATTAGTTGAATCAGATGGTGGTGCCTCTTGGAAAAAGGGATCGACATAATGCCAAGGGCGTATATCATCTGGACTAATCCCAAATCTAGTTGCTAAACGTTCATCTAATTCTTTCTTCATCAAGCGGTAAGCATCATCTGATTGAGCAATAAGTTTGTTGAAAATAGCGAATACCTCGTCACGGTCAAGTTCTTGAAGAGTAAAGCCCATTTGATGATGGTTATCATAACCAAGTATTTGTGCAGCTTCATTGCGCTTCTTCACAAGCTCAATTAGGCCTTTCTCTACGGCTTTACCAACTTCCTTACTTGCAAACCATACTTTTTTGCGTAGTTCTTGGTCATCACTATTCAACAATACTTCTCGAATTTCATTGGCAGAATACTTCTTCCCATCCACAACAGGCTCGTATGTGTTAAATAATAAATTTAGTTCAGAAGAGCGTTTGGATAAATCAGCAATCACTTCTTCAGGTAGTTGGTTGCCTTCCATTTCGCTTAGTAAAAGTTGAAGCTGACGTTTTTCAATCTCTGTTACGTTTTCCGTTGCTAGAAAGTGTTTGGTTTTCTCGTATGTATCTTTTGAAGAGAATAATAGATTGTACTTGGTTTCAGCTTCACTAAATTTAGCAGCCCACTCAGAGTCACCCGTTGTTTGGGCCATCCAAGCAGCCTCAGCTGTAGCTTTGTATAATACTTGCATTTGGTCATTGAAATCTTTTAGAAATGTTTGTAGTGTTTCCATATTTATCGCTACCTTTCTATATTAAAAGTATCACCAATTTTACATTATTAAGAATTCGCTAAAGATATTCTTAAACCTTTAAAAGATGTAAAATATTTGAAAAAGCGGATGTAAAAATATAATTGAGTATGGTGTCAGGCGCCATTAAAAGACAAAATGACTATTTTGTACATATGGGGAGGATGGTGGAGAGAAGCTAACCTTTCAATGATGGTGTATAATGAATGGGACACTTTTGAAGGGATGTATGTAAATGAGTCAACAAGTTATAAAAAGAAATTACAAGCCAGCTATTATTACGATATCGATTATTGTGAATCTATTAGTTTTAGTATTAGCTGGGATACCGGGGGTTGAAAATTTTACAGCGTTTGATGTGAAAATTTTACCTATGATGAATGCGATTTTTAATAGTTTCACTTTCTTATTCTTAGTAGGTGCACTATTAGCCATTTTAAAGAGAAATATTCAAGTACATCGCAGGTTTATTTACGCTGCATTTATTTCTACAACATTATTTCTTATCTCTTATGTAACATATCATTTTATATCCGAATCCACACCTTACGGGGGGACAGGATGGATGGCAGGCGTGTATTACTTTATCTTAATCACGCACATAATCTTAGCAGCTGTTATCGTACCATTGGTGTTAACATCCGTTGCTAGAGCCTGGAATTTAGAAAACGAACGACATAAAAAAATAGCGCGATGGACCATGCCTTTATGGTTATATGTTAGTTTAACTGGAGTGATTGTTTATTTAATGATTTCACCATACTATTAAAAATTAGAAAGTACCTGTTCTTTGGATTTAGAAGAACAGGTACTTTTTTTATAAAAATACAGGGTGATCAATCACTTACCTAAAAAATGCAGTTTCTAAAGATTTAGTGATACGATTACGCTTCATTCTACGATACGTGGACAAAAAGAAAATAAAAAAGAAAAAGATAATAAAAAGAAAAACAACAACTACAAAAAGCGTTTAATACAAATAAAGAGAATCATATAGTGATCAATTCATTTGTACAAAATGCAAAATGGAAAAGGTGAAAAAACTTTTTGATAAAACGGGAAGAAGAAGCAACAGAGAACGGAAAAAGTTTAACCAAAAGACGAGAGGAAGTTGGAAAAAATCCGAGGAAAAGAAATACATCAAACGGATGAATGTAAATAATATTATGTTGGATACCATAGCTCCGAAACACTCTCAAATGTTGTTTTCTAAATGTTTGTGAGTGTTTTTGTATTGGGGGAACAAAGTATTTCATACGATTCATTTTTTAAAGTTTAACAGGAAGTTTCAATCAATCATTTTGTCATAGACTTTTCACAATTATTTGAAAGCGATACTGACCTCATTGCTTATATTTCCCTATATATACTATGAAAGAATTTTATTAGTAGAGAGGACAGTGTTTGAGGATGGCAAAGTATAGAATGGTGCGAACGGATTTTTGGAATAATCCAATGGTTTTAGAGGAGATGACTCCGGAAGATAAGTATTTTTATCTTTATCTTCTGACGAATTCAAATACCACTCAAACTGGAATCTATCAAATTACGAAGAAAAGAATGGCGTTTGATTTGGGTTATTCTATCGAAAGTGTTGAATCGATTTATCCATCATCTCAAGCTGATCCGTTATAATCCGGAAACAAGAGAACTCGCTATTAAAAACTGGGGAAAGTATAACCTGCAAAAAGGTGGAAAGCCTGTCATGGATTGCGTTTATTCCGAATTAAAAGAGGTCGAGGATACCTCACTTATTCGATATATTTCGGAATCGATTCAAAAAGAGGAAATTAGGAGCTTATTTGAATCCTTTTGTGAACAAGAAGGAGTGATAAACCATGATCGCGATGATTTATACGTAGATCCTGAAGGTGAAGAGCTTAACGATCCATTTTTGCCGCAATCAACACTAGAAAATGATAATGAAAAACAACAACAAGCTTTTCACCCAATTAAAGAAAATCCATTCATTCATCCTCCCAAAAAAGAAGATGTGATAGATATTATCAAGTTTTGGGACAATAATGGATTTGGTTTTTCGAACTTGAATGCAAAAGAGCAGCTATTAGCCTGGTTAGATGATTCTAGCTTTTTACATCCGAAACAAGTGATTTTAAAAGCCATGAATATTGCGTGTGCCAATAATAAACGAAAACTAAACTATGTGGTTGGCATTCTGAAAAACTGGGAAAATGAATCTTTACTGACCGTGGAAGAAATTGATTCGTATCAGAAAAATCAGAAGCCTAAGCATAAACAATCAATCGAATCGAATTCTAGCGGAAGTGAGATGCCAGCTGACTTTGAACTCGATCTAACGGCAGGTGAAGATTGGTGAGTATCGTAGAAAAGGTGTTCTTAGGAACCTTGATGAAAGCGGAGTATTTGCTCAAGGATACTGTTATTCAACCTGAACAACTAGAAAGTACAAGACATCAACAGCTAATGAGAAGAATGTCAGGGTTAATCCAATCAGGTAAAAATGTGGATCTCATTACCTTTACCACCTTACCTGACCTGGAGTTATTTGGTGGGATGTCTTACCTTTCGGAGCTGTTATCCTATGCCGATGTTGAGAAATTTGAAGGGGTAGAGAAGCTAATACTAGATCTGTGGAAGGAGCGTGAAAAGAGAAACATCCTAACGCGCGCTGCCATGAATGATTGGGAAATTGCAAAAGTCATTGGCGAATTAGATAAAATTAACACGATGAAAATGGATGATCATACATCGATACAACAAGCATTGACAGCTATATATGAAGCACCCTGGGAAGATCAATTCACATTGAAAAGTGCCTCAACAGGTATCAAAAAGCTAGACAATATGACAGGAGGGTTTCGGGATGGGGAAGTGACCATTCTTGCAGCAAGACCTTCCATGGGAAAAACAGACGTGATGCTTCATTTTGCTAAATTGGCGGGGTGGGAAGGCTATATGCCAATTATATTTTCGTTAGAAATGCCTGAGAAGCTGATAACCAAGCGATTAATTGCTTCGACAGGCGACTTCAACCGTGGAAAATTGCGAGATCCAAAAAGAATGCTAACTGAAAGTCAAAAGAATAAATGGTCGGATGTGATTGGTGATCTCAATGAAACGAATATACAAATTTTCGATGGGGCTGGACAAACAATTGCGGAAATGAGAGCGAAAACGAGAAAAGTGATGAATCAATTTCCATATAAGAAGCCCATTATTTTTATCGATTATTTGACACTCATACATTCAAGTCAATCATACGGAGGCAATTCTCATTCTCAAGTTACGGAAATATCCAGATCTCTAAAAACGATGGCAAAGAATTTTAATTGCCCGTTGATTTGTCTAGCACAGCTAAATCGATCGGTGGAATCAAGGGCCATTAAACGACCGATGATGTCTGATATTCGGGAATCGGGCAGTGTGGAACAGGATGCTGATGTCATTTTGTTCTTATATCGTGAATTTTATTATGAAAAGAAAACCCAGAATCATTATCTTGAAATCATCGTCTCGAAAAATCGAAATGGTCCAGTTGGGCAGGTCGCAGTCAATTATAATTTGAACACAGGGAGGATTGAGGAGCGAAAGGAACAGAGTCAACCACTTTGTTAAAATTGCATTAAAGCTTTAATTAGTAAGTCTACGAAAATAAGTCGGATATCGAGGTATGATTCCATGTTAGTGAAAGAGGTATACTTAGATTGTTTTACCAATGAATACTCCTCATTGGCTCATTACCTTTACCATTTATTAGCGGAAGAGAAAATTTTATTAGATGATGACATATCCAAAATAGACTTATATCAAGCTGATCATCAGATAGTAGCTGAATTGGTTCAGAACAATGTATTAGGTATTCATAAGGTAAACATCTACTCACTGAGGAGAAGTAGGAAGGAGTTTATATTTATCTTTGCAGTCAGCGAGCAAGATGCTATCCAATTCTATCAAGAAACATTTCATCAAACCCCAGTGAATTGTCATGAATATCCGCTAGATTTTGAGATTATTAGAGGGAATGAGGTGATTTCGTTACGGGAGATGAGGAAGGAATTTGTTAGTTTTCCGGTTGTAGCGGGGTATTATAAAAAAATTGTGTGAAGTGGATACGAACTACTATCAAGTTTTATCTACACAATTAAAGTGGGTAAATATTTCTATACAACACAAATGTCCAAAACCAGTTGAACACTAGATAGATATAATCAGACAGTATTAGTAAGAAGATAAATGAGTGGAGACTTGTATGAAAAGGAGAAGCCAGATTCCATTAACAAAAGATGAACATATTATGGCAATTCGAAATGGGGATGATTTTTAAGACAAAATTACTAGAGGGATAGTTAAGTGAAAACCTGTAATAAATTACTTTGTTTATTCACTAGACGAAAACGGAGTTATTTTGTATAGTGTAATAGACAATTGGAGAATTGGGAATGTAGGGGAGCCGGTAGTGCTGGCTGAGAAAGTATCCAAAGATGCTGACCCTTTAACCTGATCTGGTTAGTACCAGCGTAGGGAACATCTTTCTAATAGACGAAGTTTGACCGTTTATTATGGATTATGACAAACGCTTGGGATGCCCTGAGCGTTTTTTTATTTGGCTATTTTCACATAGATGTTGTTACAATCAACTCAGATTACTAAAGTTAAATGACACGAAAAAAACAAAATGACGAAAATAGTCTTTCATTTTAACTTTATCCCATCTTTCTTTTCCACCTTCATTGTCTAACATTTTGTTTAGGAGAGGAAAATTGTGAAAAAGATTTCCATTTTATTTTTATCCTTACTAATGGTAATTGGGTTAGTAGGATGTAATTCAAGTAAAAAAGAGAACAAAGCAAGTGAGAATAAAAGTTTGAAAAAGGTTTCCATTGTTCTTGATTGGACACCAAATACGAATCATACAGGGATTTATGTAGCGAAGGAAAAAGGATATTTTAAAAAGCATGGCTTAGATGTTGAGATTGTCATGCCTGGTGACGCAGGAGCCGATCAACTTGTCGCTTCTGGTAAAGCACAATTTGGTGTGAGCTATCAAGAAGCGATTACTCAAGCGAGAATTCAAGAAATCCCATTAGTATCATTAGCAGCTGTTATTCAGCATAATACGTCAGGTTTTGCATCGCCAAAAACGAAAAACATCCTTTCACCAAAAAATTTTGCTGGCAAAACCTATGGTGGTTGGGGTTCACCAATTGAAAAGGCTGTTATCACATCGATTATGAATACAGAAAATGCCGATGTGAACAAAGTAAAGATTGTGAATATGGGTGACTCTGATTTCTTTACTGCTGTAAAACGTGATATCGATTTTGCTTGGATTTTTTATGGCTGGACTGGGGTAGAAGCTGAATTAAGAAATGAACCAATCAATATGGTTTATTTAACAGACTACTCTGATAAACTCGATTATTATACGCCTGTTATTTCAACGAATGAAGATATGATAAAAAATGATGAGAAAACCGTTAAAGAATTTATGGCTGCCCTTTCAGAAGGTTACAATTTCGCGATTGATCACCCAGCGGACAGTGCAGATATTTTAATCAAGGCTGTACCTGAATTGGATCAAGAGCTTGTTAAGAAAAGCCAAGAATGGTTATCGTCGAAATATCAAGATGATGCTGCGCGTTGGGGAGAGCAAAAATTAGAAGTATGGGAAAACTATAGTACTTGGATGTTTGAAAATGAACTACTTGATAAGGAATTAGACGCTGAAAAAGCCTTTACGAATGAATACTTACCTAAATAAAGGAGACTTTAGAAGATGCCCAATGCATTAGTGAGTATACAAATTATACCGAAAGCACAAAGCAGTGAAGAGTTATATGCTTTAGTTGATGCAGCAATTGAAGTCATCAATCAAGCTGGAGTTAAATACGAAGTTCACCCACTAGAAACAACAATGGAGGGTGACTTAACTGAATTGTTAAGTATCATAGAAAAGATGAATAAAAAAATGGTAGAACTAGGTAGTCGAAATGTGATCTCTCAAGTGAAAATTTTATTTCAACCTGAAGGGATTACCATGGATACTTTAACAGAGAAGTATCGACCATGATCAAATTATTTGCAAAAGGATGGAGACCATTATTGGTCCTCGTCCTTTTCTTCATCATTTGGGAATGTATATCCCGCTATAGCCAAATACCAAAATGGCTACTACCTTCACCATCTATCATTTTTACAGAAGCAATCACAAATTATTCTCTTTTTCTACCTGATGCATTGGCAACTTCATGGTTATCTTTCGTTGGATTAATCATAGGTTCTTCTTTTGGAATCCTATTAGCTATTATTCTTCATTTGATTCCAAGTGTAAAAAAAATGTTTTATCCCTTTTTAATATTGTCGCAAAATATACCGATTATCGTGTTAGCACCTTTGCTAGTTATTTGGTTTGGCTTCGGCTATTTACCAAAAATGATTATTTTAACGCTTATCTGTTTTTTTCCAGTCACCATTGCTTCGCTAGACGGTTTTAAAAATGTTCCTAATGATTTAATGCATTATATGCGTATGTCTGGAGCTACTACTTGGCAAATTTTTACGAAGATCGAGTTTCCTAACGCGTTACCACCCATATTTTCTGGGTTGAAAATATCGGCCACCTATAGTGTGATGGGTGCTGTTATTTCAGAGTGGTTAGGTTCAGAAAAAGGGATAGGGGTGTATATGACCTTATCTTCATCTTCATTTCGAACAGATCGCGTATTCCTTGCTATTTTTATCATCATCATACTAAGTCTTACATTTTATCTTATAATTGAATTAATTGAAAAAAGAATGATAAAGTGGATGCCAAAAGAGGGAACAAAATGAATTCAGTGATAAGAACAGAGAACATCTCATTATCTTTTGCCAAAACGGGTCAAGTTCTGGATGCTATTTCGTTAGAAGTAAATCAAGGTGAATTTGTTTCCATCATAGGACCTTCAGGAAGCGGGAAAAGTACTATTTTTCAATGTCTTGGCGGGGTATTGAATCCTGAATCAGGAGACATTTTTCTAGGAGATAAAAAAATAACAGGTGAAACGGGACATATAAGCTACATGCCCCAGCAAAACTCTCTTTTGCCATGGAGAAGTGTATTAGAAAATGTTGTCTTAGGTCAAGAATTACATAAAAAAATGAATAGGGAGGAAGCCAAAAGCTGGTTGAGTAAAGTAGGTTTAGCAGAGTACGAAAATGTGTATCCACATCAACTGTCTGGCGGCATGAAGCAGCGAGTTGCCTTTATCCGCGCACTGATTAGTCCAGCATCATTATTGCTTTTGGATGAACCTTTTTCAGCTTTAGATGAATTTACGAGACTCGATATGCAAAAATGGTTACTATCCATTTGGGAAAAGGAAAAAAAATCAATTCTATTTATTACGCATAACATTGAGGAAGCCTTGTTTTTATCAGACAGAATTTATCTTTTATCAGAAAGACCAGCCAAAGTAGTCAAAGAAATCAAAGTGATATTTCCGAGGCCAAGAAACGAAGATTTACTTATGGATGATCATTTTCAACGGATGAAAAAGGACATTTTCAAGGAACTGAAAGGTAGTAGGTAAAATGAATGTATTCGATGCTCATATTCACTTTGACAAATATAAGGAAAAGGATAGAGAAGGGATTGCGGAAAGTCTCTCTCTTCATCATGTGGAGGGTCTAATAAATGTCTCGATGGATTTACCTTCTTGCCAAGAAAATTTAAAGATTGCTAAACTTTATCCCACTATTTATCCAGCTTTTGGTTTTCATCCTGAACAGCCTTTACCAACCGAGGTTGAGTTGATGGAGCATTTCGCTTGGATCGAAAAACATTCAGATCAAATGGTCGCTATTGGAGAAGTAGGTCTTCCATATTATTTAAGGTTGGAAGGTAAAACATCACCTTTCCCATACGAACATTATGTTGATGTTTTGGAAAGCTTTATTATGTTAGCCAAGAAATTGAATAAACCAGTTATTTTACATGCTGTTTATGATGACGCACCAGTTGTTTGTGATCTATTAGAAAAGCACAACATGAAAAATGCTCATTTTCATTGGTTTAAAGGGGACAACAAAACGATGGAACGGCTCATCCGAAATGGGTATTTTGTCTCTCTTACCCCCGATATTCTTTACGAAGAGGAAACGAGAGAGGTTGTCCGAACCTTTCCGTTACAATTAATGATGGCAGAAACGGATGGACCATGGCCATTTGAAGGGATATTTGCAGATCAAAAGACTCATCCAAAAATGTTGCATCATGTTGTCACAGAGATCTCTACCATAAAAATGCTTCCTTTGAATGACGTTTATGCTCAATTATATGACAACGTAAAAAAGTTTTATAATATATAATTCCCTTGGGAGAAAGAAGGTTTCGGGAACTAGAAACACAGACGGTAAGAACGATGACATTCTGTTTGTACAGTTTGTGAATTGCATAATTTCTTAATAATATCTTTTAATAAGAATATAATAAAAAAGATTAGGTGCATTCACACCTAATCAGTACAACTACACGCTGCAAGTTAGCGGCTGTCTAAAAGGGTTTTAACAAAAGAAGTAATTTGCCTATTATTTGCGAGGGAGCAGGCGATTACTTCTTTTTTCTGTCATTGACCAAGATAATAATTGAAAGCACGGGGATGGCTCTTCTGCTTCAAAACGAAGCAAAAGAACCGTCCCCGTGTTTTTTCTGAAGAGAAGTAAGAAGGAGTTTGTGTTTATCTTTGCAGCCATCGAGCAAGAAGCTATCCAATTCTATCAAGAAACATTTCATCATTCCCCTGAGAACTGTCATGAATATCCGCTAGATTTTGAGATTACTAGAGGGAATGAGGTGATTTCGTTTCGGGAGATGAGAAGGGAATATGTGCGGTTTCCGGCTTTGGCGGAGTGTTTTGTGAAGATGGTATGAGCAAGAAAAAGGGATCTCCCTTTTGTTTGCACTAAAAAGAGCAGGGTTGTTTAACAAAGAGCCTAAATTCTTGGGATAATAAGGGTTAAATAAGAATTCTGGGTGGTTTTTTATGTTAAAACTTTACATTATCTTATTAGGAATTTTATTATCTGCTTTAACTCCAATACATTCTGTTAACGCAGACACTGAAGATATGTATGTCACAACAGAAGATATAGTTTTAGACATTATTTTTCCAATTGTTGATAATAGAGTAATAAAAGAGTATGGGGGTGATAGCTTTTTTAATTGGCAATGGCAAAGAATTGTCGGTATAAATTACAATGACAGTCATTCTTATGATGTAGCTGTAAAAATTCTCATTCTATCCAAAGAAAATATAGAGGATTTAATCAAAATAAGAGTATCTCCATCCTGTGACAGCGGAAAGATTAATAATCAGAAATGTAAACATGATTTTAAAATAGAAATATTAGAATACAAACATTTGTCCAAATAAGATTTTCCCCTTTATTAAACGGTGAGCTTTAGCACAATAGCTAATGTGTTATTTTTGCAGCTTTTTCTCATATTTTACTATTCAACAATTGGGCGCAATTCTTAAAGAGGATTGTGCCTTTTTCAGTAATAGGTTATTTTCTGGAATAGAAATCTATTGTATTGACAGATTTAAATAATATAGATAAAATCAAAAACATTAATATCTGCATAACGAAGATTTGTTTAAAACATTTCGGAGTATAAGAACAAAGGCTATGATAAGAAAGAGTAGCAATCATGTTAACAGACAGAAAGTTACCGGTTGATGAGAGGTGCATGTTGAACGATTGTGAATACATCTTGGAGCTGTGTACCGAACAGGAATTCCTTTGTAGGCTACACCGGTTAAGCACCCGTAATCATGTGCTAAAGTATCGTCATTGACTGTACTTACTAAGATAAGCGATATGAATTGCTTATGAATTAAAGGTGGTAACACGAGATAAATCGTCCTTTTGGTTAATCCAAAAGGGCGTTTTTTTATTATCCTTTGCTTCTTATAGAGCTTGCAATATTAGAAATAATATTTCAAGGAGATGTTAGTATGATAGTAAAACCAGAAGAACAATTAAAAATTATTATGAAAGGTGTTCAAGAAATAGTAAACGAGGAAGAATTACTGGCTAAATTAGAGAAGTCATACCAGTTACAGATCCCACTTACTATTAAATTAGGGCTTGACCCTTCCGCACCAGATATTCATTTAGGTCATGCAGTTGTATTAAGAAAAATAAAACAGATGCAAGATTTAGGTCATAAAGTAGTAATTATTATCGGTGATTTTACAGGCCGTATTGGGGATCCAACAGGAAAAGCAAAAGGCCGAGTAGCTCTAAGTGACGAACAGGTTAAAGCAAATGCCAAAACATACTTTGAACAAATCTTTAAAGTGTTAGATTCAGAAAAAACAACTGTTCGCTTTAATAGTGAGTGGCTTTCAACATTAACATTCGAGGAAGTCATTAAATTAGCAGCAACAACATCAGTTGCAAGAATATTAGAACGTGATGATTTCCAAAACAGATATAAAAATCAAGTGCCAATCGGAATTCACGAATTTTTTTACCCACTAATGCAAGCATACGATTCAGTAGAGATACAAGCGGATATTGAATTAGGTGGTACAGACCAAACGTTTAACATTCTTATGGGCCGTACACTTCAAAAACATTGGGGATTAGAAAAGCAAATTGCCATTTTTATGCCCTTACTTGAAGGTCTTGATGGTATAGAGAAGATGAGCAAAAGTCTTGGAAATTATATCGGAGTAAATGAACCGGCAGAAGTAATGTTTAAAAAGGTTATGGAAGTACCCGATAGCCTAATTATTAAATACTTTGAGTTGGCAACGGATGAACATCCAGATGAAATAGAAAACATTAAACAACTTCTTGAAAAAGGAGTTAATCCAAGAGATATTAAACTTAAATTAGCTAAAGTTATCACGAATTTATACTGGGGAGAAGAAGAAGCAAAAAGAGCGATAACGTATTTTGAAACAGCGTTTAGTAAAAAAGAAATACCAGATGATGTTCCTAAAATTTTAATAGAAATTGGTGCAGAAACAGTTGAAGCCATCATTCCCCAGCTAATTGAAAAAGGATTCGTAAAAAGTAAAAGCGAATTTATACGTATAGTTAAACAAAATGGTGTACAGCTCAATAAAGAAAAAATAAATGAAGAGGATTTAGACATTGTATTAATGAATGAAGACGTATTACAAATTGGTAAAAAGCGATTTATACGTTTCATTAAATAATATAGAAATCTTTTAGGAGCGTTAAATGGATTATTCAATATTAACGCTCTTTTTTTATTGTACTAACGGAAACTTTTCTTCCTTTAGACACATAAATGATCTACAACAATCAGGCGCGATTCTTGAATTAGCGTTTCTTATCTAGGTCAACTAAATTAGGCTATCTTTCCTTAAGCAAGGATCTCACATTATTTCAAACAAAAATATCCACTGTGTATTTTTTTATTTGGGGTAATTAATAAGTCAATTATTGTGGAGGTAAATTAGTTGAAGAGATTACTTATTATCGTACTCTTATTTTTAAGTGTATCGATTTTGCCACTTCAAACAAAAGCTGAATTTAAAGTACCTGCTACAAAAGAAACAGAACATTGGAAAGTTGAGTTATTGGTTCCATCTAAAGATAAAAACTTGGCACAAGGTGAGAAAGGAAAGCACGAAGTATACAGCTTGTTAGTGACAAACAAAAAGGGATTAGCCCACAAAGTTTATGTAGGAGCTTTAGGAATGAACAAGGTACCAGTATTATGTACGGATTAGCACCACAAATGAAAAGTGATAAAATGACAAAAGGGCAGACCTTTAGATTTACAAACTTTCCCGTTAAAGCAGGAATAAATAAATTAGAATTTGTTATAATTTGGGAAGATGAACCGATTACATTCACAGATGGAAAAAAAAGCACCTGGACCTTCAAGAACCTATAAAGAATCAATTGTTTTTGAACCTGTAAATTAGATTGACTACCCATTGGGTAGTCGATTTTTTATTATAGTTATACAACTACCGGAGGCCGTTGTAACTTAAGCCATAAATAATTTAACTGAAAATAAAAAGGTTATTATTTATTACTTGTTTACTTTCAGCTGCTTTGTTTCAATCTAACTTGTTTAATGTTCTTTTGCCGTTTGTATTTTCTTTAACCAAAAATCTGGTGGTTGATAACTAATTAGAGAGTAATCAAGCTCATTGGAATTTGTTGCTAATTGAACAAGAAGCAACTTTTCTTTATTTGAAGGTTGTATATCTCTAGTTTTAACAGTCAAAACCTCTACACCTGTTCGTGTAGGCTTACCAACATTACAATTTGATTTCCTTTTGTATAGACATCTGTTACTTTAGTCTGAAATACAATGATATATAGGTCAAGTTTGGTTTTGTTTTGGAATATCGGGAAATCAATACCCACATCTTGTTTGAAATTAAGTTCTCCCGAAATTCCAATGTCATAAAAGGTAAACATACGATGGAGTGCATAATGTATTCGAGAAGGTACATAACTCCACCTTCCACCCCAAAATGTACTATGCCAGTGTTCTTCATAGATTGGTCTTTTGTAACTCATTTCACTTTTTATTACCTTAAAAGCAATTTTCTTCCCCTGTTTGAATACTTCTGAAATAGGAACGACATCGGTAGGATATATTTGTTCAACTCCTTGTTCAAATGGGAAGGGAGAATCTAGGATAGTTATAGGTTTAGGAGGTTCAAGTTGTTTAAGTCGTTGTTTAAGTTTTTCTATATGTTCTTCCAATTCAATTTTTTCTTTTTCTAATTGTTTTAAATCTTTAGGTTCAACAGAAGCTTCTGCACTCGGAAAGGGTGAAATAAATGAACCGATGATTAATAAACTGTAAAACAAATATTTTCGAATAATATGCATAACATACCTCATTTGCTATAGGGAACACGGGGACGGTTCTTCTGTTTGCTTCGTTTAGCGAAATAAAAGAAACACGGGAACCGTCCCCGTGTCTCCTTTGAAAAATGGAGATTATACTGAATTAAGGGAGGAAATCCTTCTTTAAAAAAGGATCTTTTTAAACCAACTATAAACAAGTCTTTATACAAAACTTGTTTATAGTTGGCTTATTTTCATTCCTTCTGGGAGTAAAGTGTAGGTTAGTGCAAGTAGAACTTATACTTCGGTTTCCACGTTTATGAAAATTAGAGGTGAAATGGATATGAAAAAAGGATAATATTCTTTTTAACGAGTGAAATTATTAAAAAGCAAATTAAAATAACTGTTTTTTAAGGCACCATAGAATAGTGTTTAAACTTTAAATTTAATAAAGAAGTAGTAGCCTTTTTAAAGCTCCTACTTCTATTTTTATTCGCTATTCTTTTGATTTATCGTTTATTAATGAAATCGCTTTTTCAAGAACCTCATCTTTATTCTGTTTTATCCCCTCAATGGTCGGTGTTACGGTAATGTCCGGAATAATCCCAACTCTTTGTGTATCTGAACCATCTGGATTATAAATACCGATTCCGGATATGCCAGTATTTATACCCCCTGGAAGTTGGAATGGAGAAACATTTCCATCGGCACCTGCTGTGGTACTACCTATTACCAATGCGTCTGGTGCTTGTCTAAATGCCATCGCTGTAAATTCGCCTTGGCTTTGTGTTTGTTCATTAACTAGAATAATTACTTTTCCTTTAAAGTAATTTTTATTTGTTTTTCCGTTCTCAAGTTCTATGATGGTTTTAAATAAACCTGGTTTTTCTATGCTTCCAATTGTTATCTTTGTAAACGTTGTTTTTTTAGGTAGTAAATATTCCGATAAATTATATAAAATAAAATCAGCTGGATAGGCTCTTAAATCAATAATTAATCCTTTCGCCCCTCGTATTTGTTTCATAATGTCTGGTAAATCGCTATTGAATAAATTACCAAGATAAAGATAGGCAATATTTGAATCTAATTTTAGAAAGCCGTCTTTATCAATGGTTTTCGGTGGGAAGGATTGATTAAAACCTAAAACAGTTAAAGGATAAACTTCTAGTTCAGCTTGATTTAACGTACCTTCTCTTTTAATCTCGATGTTCAATTTTTTCTCATTAGTTTGTATTAATTTTGGTGCAATATCTCTTAATTTTGTTGGGTAATTAGAGGCAGGTATATACTTCAATTTTTCCTTGATCATTTCTTCAACGGGTTGACCATTAATTTTAGTAATGACATCTCCATAAATTAGCCCCGATTTTTTTCCAAAATACTGTTCATAATACCCTGTGACAACTGGTTTATTTTCAATAAAGGATAGTCTAAAGGGAGCTGAGTTCACTCCCCAAAATTCATCTAATATTTCGTCTTGATTCCATATATTTGCATGAGTATCATGAATTCGACCAATTAGTTCTAAGGTAGTTAGTTTATAGTTCAGCTCAGTTGAATCAGATATGTATTTTGGGATAAATTCTTGAAGGACGTCATCCCAATCTTCGTCAATCAGGTTTTTATACGGGAAAAAATATTCAATGATGTTCCAGTAACGATATAAAGACAATAAGCGGTACCCATCATTTTCGTAATCCATAGAGACATATGATTCCTCGTTAAATACAGGGTTTCCAACATTTTCGGCTAGGGATATGTAATGGTTTTCACTTGATTTTTTTGCATTTTTGACCTGAATCAGTACAGATTCTAAAGATTCTTCAAAATTCAACTCAGAAATCCAATCTAAATCAGGTTCAATGATTATGTTCTTATCGGCTACTTGTTTTTTTTCCTCCTCGAAAGTTCCTAGGTCAGTAATCCACTCTGATATGGCACTATCTCTTTCTTGTAAACTTTTAGCTTCAAGTATTTCAGGAAGGATTTTAAACAATTCGACATCCCAATCAAACTCACCAGCTGCCACATTTGGATGATAATATTTTAGAAATCCCCAAATTTTACCCAAAACAAATAAATCGTTATGTATTTGTTTCGACCCGATTACCTCATTACTAAACTCGAAACCCTCATCATATAAAGTATTATTATCTTGTTTGACTGAATTTTTAGCAGGATTGCATCCTGCTAATAGAATAAATATCAAACTGATAAGCCATAACTTTTTCAATAATAATTTCCCCCAATCCATTAGAATATTTTATAAAAAATATTCGACAAGGACTTCAAATTTACCTCCATTTTTGTAAAAAGTTTACAAATGATTTTATCTTAACTTTTGTGATTTTAAGGTGCTACTTAATAAATATTGACCCTTATTTGATACACACACATAAACCACTCGGTATTTTCGAAGAAAGGTAGTCTATTGAAGAGGGCTTTCCTAGCGAGCGAAAAAAAGGGAACTTCATTGTTCCACCCACTTCTAGGAAGAAAAGGTGGCCTAATCTTCCATAACAAACAATTTGAAAAGACCCAAAATGGGCAG
Organism: Bacillus sp. CGMCC 1.16607; assembly: GCF_042683745.1. Classification (NCBI taxonomy): domain Bacteria; kingdom Bacillati; phylum Bacillota; class Bacilli; order Caryophanales; family Bacillaceae; genus Bacillus; species Bacillus sp. CGMCC 1.16607. The sequence goes on along the minus strand of NZ_JBHUJX010000023.1, from coordinate 1,567 downwards.
GTATTTATTCTTCTTCTTGTGGACTGTTTTTTTGGGGGAACCAAATGTATATTTATGGTAAAATTTAATGTGTTTGAGGGATTCAAAAACAAGATTATAAGGGGAGAGGAGATTATTTGCGGAAAAAAATAATTGCTCTTGGTGTACTCAGCTTTGTGATCATTATTACGATTGGATATTTTTCAGTTCCAATATCTTATAAAAGCGTAATATCGCATTCTACGAAAATAGAAAGGATATATTTTTCTTATCTAAATGGAGGACCAACGAATTATTACTTAATTGAATTTGACGATAAAAATGCAGACCTTCAATCAATAATGAGTATATTTGACTCCGTTACCTATAGGAAATCCTTTGGAAATAAAAATATAAAAAATAATGGTAAATCGTTTATGATGACTGTAATCTATCGTGTTCGTAACGGTGAATCAAACAATTATGATTTAGATATAAATGAAAAGGGATTTGTCGTTAGTGATAAGAAGAAATATAAAGTGGTGGATGAGGAGCAAGAATTTTTCTTACAACTATCAACATGGCTTTTAGAAAAAGGGATTGAACAACCAATTTATAGGATCGGTGAAGGAATAATAAATACCCCGTGAGAATCATAATTTGTATGATTTTTTGTGAAATTAAATATACATAAGGGATTGTGCAAATAAAGTGGGGGAGGCAGACAATGATAAATGGAAGAAACATTTTTTCATTTGTACTGTTAATACTAATTTTTGCTTTATCGGCTTGTACTCAAAGTCCTGATTTTGAGTTGTATGAAGGGAAAGCTTTAAGAATTGCAGTTGTTGGGGAACCACCAAAAGTAAAAGAAGAACAAGTTACTTTTAGTGAAATTTCTTTTGATAAGTTAACTAGCGAGGAAATGGGCTCTTATAATGCAGTCTTTATTACAGAAGAAAATCTTACTCAAGCTTCTGAAAGCAAGTATGCAAAGATTTACTTAGATTCAAAAATTCCGTTCTATTTTATATCAGCTAATAGTCATATCCCTTTTACCGTAATAGAAACAGAATTTAATGAGTCTTGGAGTTCGACTGCTGGTAATTAATTTGCTGTTGGGGTTCTTACATCAAATGAAGATAAATTGTTAAAAAGTTGGGGTTTTGGATTATACAATGATAAAAAAACTGATGATAACATAAAAGGAGTATATTCCAGAATTTTTGAGACAATTGAAGGACTGAATCATTAAAATCAATGCGTTATGAAACTAAACAGGGATGAATTCAGAAAGGTATAGCCTTTTTTATACTAAGGAAACATCTATTTAAAATGTGCAAAAAAAGAAGACCAACTTTATAAAAGATGGTCCAAAATCTTATACTCATTCAATGTTTACTGGCTTTTCATTTGTAGGAATTGCAGCAATTGTTAAGGCTCGATCAAATACAACCTTCCACTGTCCATTTTCTTTACAAACTGCATAATTGTGACCGTCAAGTAGAATGACACAATTTTTGCTTATTAATTTGAAACACTTTCTTCCCCAAATATGGTAGAACGATGCTTCATACGATAACTATCTTCATTTAAATGAATAATTTCT
>NZ_JBHUJX010000022.1:0-169281 GCF_042683745.1 Bacillus sp. CGMCC 1.16607 | reverse complement strand
TTATAATCATGATAGATATCAAAAACGATTAAACGGCCTTAGCCCTATGGAATATAGAGCTAAAGCCGCTTAAATCATTTTATTATTTCCACTGTCTACTTGACAGGGGGCAGTTCACCTAGCAAATTATGCTGGGTATTTTTTATTTACAAAAAAGAAGTCGATAAGAATTGGGTTCTTATCGACTTCTTTTATACATCATTATTCGTTTTTTCGTTTACTGTTACTTTTACTTTCATAATTCGTAAATCATTCATTTCCTCAACCGCAAAAGTTAAGTTTTCATATTCAATGGAAGGGTGATCACTACCAACCGGTATATATCCAAGTTGACCGATGACAAATCCGCTTAAAGTATCATATTCATTTGTGTGAAAATTAACCTTCAGGATATCTTCCACTTCATACAAATTCGTGGTACCTGGAAATAGAAATGTATGTGAATCAATTTCTATAATCTCTTCTTCATCCGTGTCTGGTTCATCATGTTCGTCGAAAATATTCCCGACTATTTCTTCGATTAAATCCTCAATTGTCACAATCCCATCTGTTCCACCATATTCATCGACAACGATTGCTAGATGCACATTATTTTTTTGCATATCATAGAACAAATGATCTGTTCTGATTGATTCAAGTACGTAATAAGGTTCACGAATTAATTCTCTTAAGTTAAATGTACCTTCTTCACAATTTTCCACAAATTGAATCAAATCTTTTACATGTAAAATTCCGACTATATGATCAATATTGTCCTCATATACAGGAAAACGAGTGTACTTTTCCACATTTACGATGTGAGCGGTTTCCTTTAAGCTAAAATCGATTGGGATTGTTACTATATTGGTACGATGAGTCATAATATCTGAAACAGTTTTATTATCAAATTCAAATATATTATTAATCATTACTTTTTCACTATCTTGTATCGTGCCTTTTTCTTTACCGACATCGACCATCATTCGAATTTCTTCTTCTGTTACATTTTCATCCTCGGCATTTGGATCAACACCGAATAAACGGACAATTACGTTCATTGATAAGGTCAATAGTTTTACAAATGGAGAAGTTATTTTAGATAAAATCGTTAGTGGCATTACAGCAAAATAAGATATCTCTTCTGCCTTTTGCAAAGCCAACCGCTTAGGTACTAATTCCCCTAACACTAAAGTAAAATAGGATAATATCAATGTGATCACAACGACTGAAATTGTTTCAAGCATATTTCTAGGTATCGGTACTCCCCATTCCAAAAGTGCATCAGCTAATATTTTCGAAAAACTCCCAGCAGCAAAAGCACTTGCAAGAAAGCCAGCGAGAGTGATACCAATTTGAATGGTCGCTAAAAAACGACTCGGCTCTGAAAGAAGATTATGAAGCATTTTAGCTTTCTTATCCCCTGAATCAGCAAGCATTTTAATTTTATTATCATTTAATGATATCAATGCAATTTCAGAAGCAGCGAAGAACGCATTGATAATTATCAGTACAAAAAGTACCAATATTTCAGTTACCAAAAAGACCAACCTCCAGAGGTTTTCAAAGAATAATCGGACCATCTTTTAGGTCGATTCTTCGTATTTTTTTTAAAGAGCATCTTAATTATACATTATTGGGATAAAAAAGAATTAAGATAATGACGGCAAAAGTTTTTTCTTATATAAATAGGCAAGCAAATTTAGGTATAATGCAGGAATTTTTTTTGGAAACAATCGTTTCACATACAGCCTATAGAAGGCAGCTTTAATATCCTTCCACTGCGAACAAGTTTTAGTTTGACGAAATCTGGCGACATCAATCATTTTAATACTACCTGTTGGTGTAATAAAAATATTCCTTAAATGTATGTCCGAAGGATTCAATCCTTTATCCTTTGCAAGATTTAAGGCATCATCGATTGCACACATATTTTCTATTGTTATTGGAATTCCTCTTTCTAAGCAACTAAAAAGGGTATACCCTTGAATATAATCTATAACTAAATAGTTCTTACCTGATTCGTAAAGGGTTGGATAGTACCACGAATCCTTAAGAACTCTGTATATTTCAGCCTCTTCCTTCGCTATTTTAGCAAATGGTGGAAAAAAGACTTTTAACACTTTATTGGTAGATTGAATCCTAAATACAAAAGCACTTCTTCCTTCACCGATAAATTCTAAACTTGAATCCTTGTCATTCAGTAAAAATTTTGATCCTTTCACTGTAAATTTCACACTTTCAGCCAAATCACTAAATGATTTCAAAGATATCCTCCTTCCCTTATATAATGAGCCGTCCTAAGAACGAACGGCTCACACTAATAGATTATGCAGTTTCAGGAGTACCTTCCCCTGAATGCGTATCTGTTTTATCTTTTGATAAAAACCAACCAGTAGCAGCAATAAGAATGAGTACAGCATAGAAGATGATTTTCCAAGTTGTTGAATGGGCAAATTCATACGGAATCACTCCTACATCTTTGTGTCCCAATGTAAACACAGCTAGCTTCACACCAACCCAACCTACAATCGCGAATGCTGCAATTTCAAGACCTGGCCTTGTTTGAAGCAATTTAACAAAGAAGTTTGCTGCAAATCTCATAATGATTAAGCCAATGATCCCACCAGCAAAAATAACTAGAAATTTCCCGCCATCAAGTCCACCAATTTGAGGAAGCTTCGTGTTTGGAAGTGTCATGGCTAATGCTACTGCTGCGAGTATTGAGTCGACCGCAAAGGCAATATCCGCTAATTCCACTTTTATAACTGTTGCCCAAAATCCAGATTTTTTCTTTTCTTTTTCTTTAGCATTATCTTTACCTTTATTTACGACTAGTTTTCTAAATATATGATTGAACGCTATGAATAAGAGATAAAGTGCACCAATTGCTTGAACCTGCCATATATCCACGAGATACGAAATGGCAAATAATGAACCAAAACGAAAAACAAATGCGCCAGCGAGTCCATAAAATAATGCTCGCTTTCTTTCTTCGTCAGGAAGGTGCTTAACCATGATCGCCAGTACAAGAGCATTATCTGCCGCTAACAACCCCTCAATTGCGACCAATAGTACTAAAACCCAACCATATTCTAAAAGCATTGAAAATTCCATAATTTTCTATCCTCCTCTTCCTTCTTTAATCTTTTCTTAAAGGTTTCTAACAAAAAATATTTTTCCCTATGTTTTCGATTGCATCCAAACCTAGCTAAAATAAGGAATGATTTGAATAAAATCTTGATCCTTACTTTCTACACCTTCAGTAAAAGTAAGTCTTGTTTTAAATCGATAGGACCTTTCTGATGATGAATAGGATATCGAATCAGGCAGCTTGAATCGGAACGGAAATTGGTTCAATTCATCTGATTCAATCAGTTTTGTTGTCAATACAGACGTTGTATCTATTACCTTTTCTTCCCCAGTTATTTCATCTTTCATCACTAGATCACAATCTATTCTTTTAATTAATTGTTCAATCGTTCCGCCTTTGATGGAGAAGTTACCACTAATCATTTCACCTTGATGATAGGTCGTTTTCGGAAGGATTAAATCGATTTTAGCTGATCCGACTCCTAACAAAGACATATATTTTCTTAAAATCAATGAACTCCCCCCTTAGTTAATTTTGATATACTTTTCATCAATGCGCTTTTCAATTTTCTCTAGTTTTTTTCGATCTTTTAAAATCTCTTCCTTGTTTCGTTTAATTAAATCAGTAAAAGGAATCTTTGCCTTTTTCATTTTTTCGACTCTCCTCTAATTTTTTATGTCCACTTGAATTTTTTTCTCTAAAAATAACAAAAGCGCAAGCGCCTGGTCAGCCCCGACAAGCAAATGCCGTCCCAAAGAGGATGTTCGCTCTTTAACCTCATCTTTGGGGCGCCATTTGACCTCGAGGGGCTAGGCGCTGGAGCTGGACATGGACTATACAAGATAAGAAGTTATCCACATCCGAGTATTTATAGTTTCCTTAACAAAGAAAAAACCTCTACCATAATTGGTAAAGGTTTTAAAAAATAAATAAAGACCTTTACCCATAGGTAAAGGTCTTGCTAACAACGATAGGTTGCCAATAAAGCCGAGAGTATAGATACTCCGAAATGACGACTTTATTGTAAAAGCTACTCCCCTTTAGGAGAAAGATTATTCAATTAATTAAATTTAGTATAGTATTAAACTTATGATTTTGTCAATGGAATTGTCTTATTAGTCAAGCGAACTACAAATTTCAATAAAATGACCATCTGGATCAGCTACATATGCAACTGTTTGTCCCCATGGCTTTGTGACGGGTTCTTTGATGATTGATACACCTTTTTGACGAAGATCTTCGATTGTCGCTTCTACATTTTTTACAACAAAGCCAACTTCAAATGATTGTGAAGAACTGACGCCTTCTGACACTGATAAACCGGTAATTTCCTTTACAGATTCACGAGTGTTAATGGACAAAACGGTTGCACCAGTATCAAATTCCACATATGTATCTGCTTGCATTTTCAATGGAAGCCCAAGAATATCCTTGTAAAATTCCATCGTTTTTTCAAAATCATTTACATATAAGATCACATATTTCATTGTTAATATCATTCTTTTTCCCCATTTCAAAATATTTATTTCACCTATTTTACCTTTTTTTACATTGAAATGAAAATATTTACAAAATATTTTTTAGGACTTAAAAACTAGGAAGGAATTTTGCTTTAATATTCAGAATATAAAGAATTAATAAGTGGTTGCTTATGAAAATGAATGAATATTCAATCACTTTTTATATAAACAGAAATATATATTGGGGGAATTTTTTTATGAATGGAATGAAATTGTTTTTGGCTGAATGGGCCAAAATCAGGAGTAACAAAGGTCTTCTTTTCTCACTTCTTGCGGTCTTACTCATTCCGATAGTTTATGCGGCTATTCAACTCTCCCCCACATGGGGGCCCTATGACAATTTGTCCAATTTACCTGTAGCGGTTGTTAATTTGGACAGAGGTGGAAAGTCTGGTGACGAGACGATTAATGTGGGTAAAGATCTTGTTGCGGATTTAAAAAAGAGCAATACACTAGGATGGAAATTTGTTGATTCAGTAGAAGCAGACAAGGGATTAAAAGAAAATCGCTATTATATGGTCATTGAAATTCCTGAAGACTTCTCTGAACGAGTAGCCACTGTGCTAGAGCCTGATCCAAAACAGTTGGAGCTACGTTATATACAAAATGAAGGATTAAATTTCATGGCTGCACAGGTAACAAAAAGTGCCACAGAACGCATTCGCGAACAACTGGCCAACAAAATAACGGAAAACTATGCGAAAACGATTTTTTCCAATTTAGGTGATATTGCCGATGGTTTTAAATCTGCTGCTGAAGGATCAGGTAAAATTTATGACGGATCTACTGAGCTTAAAAATGGGACAGACCAAATTTTACAATCATTAACGGAAAAATCAGCTGATATCAATAAACTTGCTACTGGAGCAAAGGAGCTTAAAGCGGGGACAGGTCAGTTATTAGAAAACTTAACTTCTAAACAAGGTGATATTTCAAAGCTTGCCGCTGGTTCTAAAGAACTTAAGGATGGGACTGGGCAACTCTTACAATCATTACAAGCAAAATCTGCTGATATCTCTAAATTAGCTGCTGGTACAAAAGAGCTAGAAGCGGGTACATCCTTACTATTAAAATCATTACAGGAAAAGTCAAAAGATATTTCTACCTTGGCAGTTGGAGCAAAGGCTCTTGAAACAGGGGCAAATGATCTACAGGATGGAACAGGAAAAGTACTTGTAGGATTACAACAATCACAAGCAGGCAGCAACCAAGTGGCAACAGCACTAGGTCAATTACAACCTGGAAGCAAACAGGTGGCAACTGGAGTAGAAGAGGTTCAAAAAGGAGCTGCTCAGCTTGCAGCAGGTTCGAGTCAGCTAACTGCAGGTCTTGAAGCCTTTTTGAAAAAAAATCCACAACTGCAAACGAATAAAGAATTCTTAACTCTTGTCGGAACAAGCAAGGTGGTTTCGGATGGATTAACAGGCTTAGCATCGAAAACAGAACCTTTAAAAGAAGGGGCCAATCTTGTTGCTGGTGGTTTAGAAAAGGTTGCACCTGGTTCGAAAGCTCTATCTTCTGGTCTAGATGAACTAGTGAAGGGACAGCAATTAGTAAGTGATGGAGCGAAGCAATTAGCAGGTGGAACGAAGCAAGTAGCTGCTGGAACAGCTACAGTAGATGCAGGATGGAAAACGATTACTAGCAGTGTTGCAACGATTCACTCAGGTACAGCAAAGATAAAAGAAGGAAACTTATCCGTTGAATCAGGTTGGAGCACAATGACGGCTGGTGTATCGAAACTAAATGCTGGTACGAATCAGATTTACAACGGGAACCAAGCCGTTGAATCAGGTTGGAAAGCATTATCAACTGGTGCTGCAAAGCTTAACTCTGGTATGGGTCAAGTCAGTGACGGAAATGAAAGCGTCATGAATGGTTGGGTTGCTTTAACAGACGGAGTAACAAAAGTGAACGATGGACTCGGTCAGTTAAACAATGGAAGCAAAGAATTAGCAACTGGATTAAAAGATGGTTCTGAGAAAACTTCAAGTATTCATGCAGGTGATAAAAATATCGCTATGTTTGCCTCACCAGTAGAACTTGCAGGCAGCACAGTAAATGAATATGAACGTTACCGCGATTCTACCGCTCCATACATTATTTCTTTGGCTTTATTTGTTGGGACAATCATTATGTCATTTTTTGTAGACTTTAAGAAGCCTATTGGTGCACCAGTTTCAGCTGGAGCTTGGTTTATCAGTAAGTTTATGAGTCTATCCTTACTAGCTATATCTCAAGGAGTCATTGTTACTTTATTTACTTTAGTATTCCTGAAGTTAAAAGTTGAAAGCGGTTTCTTGTTTATGCTGTTTGGTATTTTGGTAAGCATCTCATTCATGATGATTGTTTGGTTCTTAATCGCACTCGGAGGAAATCTAGGACGTTTTATATCATTTGCGTTACTTGTCTTACAATTATCCATTACAGGAGCCAACCTACCAATCGAAATGCTACCGGAATCTTTAAGAGCCATTAGCCCTTACCTACCACTTACGTATTCGATTGAAGGATTTAAATCGATCATCTCTCTTGGAGATTTTACGATGGCCTATGGCAACGCTGGAATCTTATTAGGATATTTAGCCGTATTCCTGATCCTTGCTTTCGCAACCTTTATCGTTCATTTCAAGAGTAAGTCCAGTCAATTTGACTTGAATGCTTAAACGATGGGACCTTCCTATTTTAGGAAGGTCTTATTTTCTAGGAACCTTTTACCAATTCATCCGTATTTATTGATATGATGATTACAGATAGAAATTTGTGAGGTGTTTTCAATGGAAAAACCACTTTCCATAAAGGTGATGAATCTTTCGAAGAGTTATGGATCATTCCATGCGGTGAAAGATGTAAATTTAGATATTAAAAAAGGAGAATTATTTTGTTTCTTAGGACCGAATGGAGCCGGAAAAACAACGACGATCAAAATGATGACAGGCTTACTAGAACCAAGTAATGGATTAGTAGAAATCGACGGAACAAATATTTGGAAGTCACCAATTGAAGCGAAAAGGAAGATGGCTTATGTGCCTGATCATCCTATCCTATATCCTAAGCTAACTGGAAGAGAGTTTCTAAGATTTATAGGCAGTGTTTTTCAAATTGACCAAAGTGTATTTGAAGAAAGAATGGAAAAATATTTATCCTTGTTTCAATTAGATAGCCGGGCCGATGAATTAATCGAATCCTATTCCCATGGGATGAAGCAAAAGATTAATTTATGTGCTGCTTTTATTCATCAACCAGATGTGCTGTTTCTTGATGAACCTACAGTAGGCCTTGATCCAAAAGGAGCAAAGACCTTAAAGAATTTATTGCAGGCATTGTGCCGCCAAGGTATGACCGTATTTATGTCGACACATATTTTAGAAATTGCTGAGCAAATGTGCGATAGAGTAGGGATTATTAAAAATGGGGAAATCATTGCAATTGGAACTATGGATGAATTAAGAAAGCAAGATGGCAACGATCAATCTTCACTTGAGGATTTATTTTTAGAACTGACAGGAGATCTGGATATGAAATCTCTCATTCAGGAATTGGCAGATGATGAAGAGAAGGTGGAGAAATGACAAAGGCTCTTCTACTTCTATTCTGGCAAATGGGGAAAAATCAATTTCGGACAGCACCAGATAGTACGAAGGTGGCCGTTGTGTTTGCGAGTATTGGTGGACTCATTGTCACTGTTCTACTTAGTATGGGTGCTGGAGCGATGGCGATCGTTTTTCCAAAGGAGTCCTATGCCCCATTCTTTTCCTATGCTTTTTCGGGCATGCTAGCTTTTAATATTTTATTTGGTGTACCTCAAGTCTTTAAAAACTTGTACGGGACGAATGATTTAGCGTTTTTGTTTACTTTGCCAATTAAAACAAGAAGTATTTATTGGGTGAAATTTCTGCAAAGTTTTATTGGTGTGCCTTTTTTCTTATGGCTTTTTTCTATTATTCTATTAACTGTTTTCGGAGTTGCTGGTAAGGCTAGTTTTCTATTTTTCCCAATTACCTATTTAGTTACATTATTGATCACGTTACTGGGAATGAGTGTAGCTTATTTGTTAAATTTATTGCTGATTCAAATGATCCCTGTTCATCGGGCAAAGGAATTAATGACTGTGATGAGTGCATTGGCTGGGGTAATTGTCTATATTCTTTTTCAGCTGCCAAATATGTTGCAGAAAAATGTCGATAAAAAGGTTATGAGTGAAATGCCTCCTATGCCAAAATGGTTACCGATGGAATGGGGCGGCAGAAGTTTAGCAGAAGCATTTTCTGGAACATTTGATTTCTTCTTACCTGCTTTTTTACTTTTTCTTGTTACTATTTTAATGCTTTGGCTATCGTCGATGTTAGTTGAAAGAGGATTTAGAACTGGCTGGATTAAAATGAACGAAGGAAGTAGGCCAAAGAAAAAACGTAAAGGCAGTAAAGTTAACGTTATGCTTTATCATCCTATTATTGCCATGGGAATGAAAGAATGGCGGACAATTCAACGAGATATGCGTGAGTGGTTAGCATTTCTACCATTTCTCTTTTTTATGGTTTTTCCTTTTATTTCGATTTTCAATCAAGAAGGCAGCTTAGAATTTATTTTAAGTAATCCTAAAATTTCTTGGATGGTTGCACAAGGAACGTTCCTGTTTATGTTCACATTTTTAACAGGAGGCTTTGCTTCGTCTTCAATCGCTAGAGAGGCTTATTCGATTCATTTATTGCAAGTGCTTCCGATTAGCGGCTTTCGAATTGCTCTTGGAAAGTTTTGGATCAACTGGCTTATCCCCGTTATTTTTCTAACTATTTTACAAATGGTTGGTGGTATCTTTTTAAAATGGGGATTCCTAAATATCGTATTTGGAATCGTCGTTGTGGCGATCATGTCACTCGGGATAACGGGTATTGGACTATGGATAGGTTCTATCGGGGCTAAGTACAACCCGAATAATCCACAAAATCGTCTTGAAACAGGTGTATCGTTTTTATTAATGGGCTTGTCTTTCGCTTACTTATTTGTCGCTGCGTTGCCTTCTGCTCTTATTCTAATTCCAACCGATGCATTGGATTTTTTCCAGAAAGGTGCTGAGCTACCGGGAATTTTTAATATTCTCGTTTCAATGCTTAAATGGAAAGCTGCACATCATACCATTTTGACTGTCATTAGTATTGTCTTAACTCTCTGTATTTCGATTGGTACGGCCATTTTGATGTTATTTTTAAGTGCTAAGAAAATGGATAGTGGAATTAAGATACATTTTGTTTTGGGGAAAAAATAGGTAGGTGCTTATGGGTATTCCTTGAATGGGATTAACTAGTTTTGGAGGGAAAAATAAATGCCATGGACAGAGTTTAAATCAATACCGAATGAGTATAACGATCAATTAAAGGAAATAGATGAAAATATTCTTAAGTTATTTAATGAAAGAAAAGCAGCCGCAAATGGCAAGCGCTTATTTCCACCAATGGAATTAATGGAAGAATGGGCAACACAGTATCAGATGGAAGTCCCACAAATAAGCTGGCTTATGCACAGCATTAATGATGGTAGCCGTCCGCCTATGATAAAAGAGGCAGATGAGCTCATCAATGTAGTTGGGATTATGAGAAAATCAGTGGTTGGAGAATTCGAGTATACACTTACCCACTCAATGCAGCATCAAAACAGTAGCATTGTTCATATTGAAATTAGGCATTTAAAAATGGATGAAAATATTGGTCACTTAAGACCCCAATTAATGCTTGAGGTGAAGGGAAATACTGATTACCACATTTTTAGAAATGGCTCTCATGGTGGTGGGGGGGAGACAAAAATCAGTTTCATGGTCAGCCCCCGCTTACCGGATCATATGGAGGAAATCAGGTTCGCGTTAATTCCGTATGCACCGCCAATGGAAAATCCTCCAAAGGAAGTAATATTGGATCAAGCGGTTATGTTTTAAAAAAGTTGAAGAGCTCAAATTCGGACAGCACCTACAAGGAATCTCATATTGTTGTCCGAATGATGGGCTTATTCGGAACAACTCAGACTGGTTTTCTCCTTTCTTTGTCCGAATGGTTTTTTTCCTGACCTATTACTTCTCTACTAATCTACAAATAATAACCATTTGAACACTGTTTGCTGCATAATTATTTTTATTCCAATCGCCGTAGCACTCTACTAATTCAAAGCTATGTTGCTGAAGTAATCGTTCTAGCTCTAAAGGATAAGTATAACGAAGTAGAATACGATCTTGCTCTGTTTTAACAAGTACATTGCCATCAAAGATTTGTCGATTAGTATAACAGTGCTGAATTTGTGTAGTTGCTTCATATATCTCTCGATGCTGTTCAATCACTTCATAATTATTTTTATCTTTATAGCGCGTTTCATATTCATCTACAATCGCCAATTCAGATAATAATGGATTACGTGTATCAAAAATAAAATACCCACCTGGCACTAAATGACGCTTTATCGATTCGAACAATTGATTCTGTACATCATTTGTTAAAAAATGCTGAAATGAATTGCCTGTCATGAAAATAAGCGATGCCTTTGAAGGTACATCTAGTTTTGAACAATCTTGTTGGAAAAACTTGATATTCAGCTTTTCATCCTCCGCTTTTGTCTTTGCTCGCTGAAGCATTCCCTCATGTATATCAACACCTATCATAGAATAACCTCGTCTTGCCATTGGAATTGTTAGCCGCCCCGTTCCACAAGCAAGCTCTATAATCTCCTGTTCTACTAAATGAGTATACTCTAAAATTAAATCTAAGTCTTTTTGATACTTCTCATACATATGGTCATATAATTCGGGGTTTATATACTTTTCTAAATTATTTTCAAATACATTTTCTGTCATTATTAACTACCTCTCATATTTCATAACTTCTATTTTTTATAATTAATAAAGTACGTATCGTACGCTTCTTCTAAAATGTAACCAAGCCTTTGAGCTAAATGTGCAGATTCACTATTAGCTGCGTCCCAGCTAGGATATATCCCTCTATCAAGACATTCTAAAATTAATGCAGCTGCTGCTATTGCTGCTAATCCTTTTCTTCGATGTTTTGGGTCTGTTGCTACTTCAATTTCAATTCCATCATCATAAATGCTGTATGACGATGCCCCACAAACGACTTCTCCTTCATATAAAATAGCAAATCCTATTCCCCTATTCATATAATCATCGATTGACTCAAATTGGCCTGTGAAATCTCTTGAAACACGATGTAAAGATGGTTCATTCGCTAAATATGAATCAATTTTTTTAAGGACATACCCATCTGGTAAAGTGGCTATAAAGGTCTGTATATGATTTCGGTTTAGGTCTTTGGGATTTTTTTTAAATTGATAGCGATGGAATTTTTCAATTGAACCTTTATGAACCATCTCGATCATGTTCTTCCAGTCATCCGTATGAACAATGACATGAGTATTTTCTGGAAGATTATGTAGTAGCTCCAGCGCTTCTTTACGATGAGGATCTCCCGCATAGTAAACAAAATCCCCTACTTGTATTTGAGCGACTGAAGGATTTTCTAGGTCATCAACCCACGCCTTCCCCATATGTCCTTGAAGACAAGATAGAATGATAGTGCTTCGCATATTTTTGAACATCGAAAATAATCTTTTTCTTATATGGATATCTACTTCATAGATCATGATAATCCCTTCTTCCTAAACAATTAGAAAAATTCTAATAATAGCTTACTATATAATAGTTAGAAACTTCCATACTTTGAAGAAGGATATATGAATGGAGTTTACAATAATTGAGAAACAAGAATTTAAAACAGTTGGCATAGAGCTTTCTGGTCCGTACAGCGATCTATACAAAATTGGACCATTATGGGGTACATTTGTAGAGAAAATTGCAGAAATTTCGTCTCCAGTACATCCAGAGGCGAAACAATGATTAGGGAATACAAAAGAAAAAAGATGCCATCCATCATATGTGAAAACTTGATGGACGGCATTCTTTAGTTAGTAAGCAACTTTCCAGATTAAGGCGTTCTCCTTTGCAAAATTCAATTCATTCACTCTTCTTGATTATAGTAGACAAACTCATAGGTTAGCTTATTTCCTTCTAATATAATTGTGATTTCTTGATTACCATCAATTGACACAAAAGTATTAGGAAGCAAATCATTTCCTATGGACTTCTTCTGCCAAATACCCGAACTTAGAACTTTTTCTAAATATTCATTATACGCCCTTAAAGATGCATTTTCCCAAGTATATGTTTCCTTATTCGGTAAGATAGAAATTGGTTGAATACCGACAGGGTAAATCATCCTACCATAACCATGCTTAACATAGAGCTGTTCATTATGAATATAGGGTTCCATCCCCTTAATTTGTAGCGATGCCATGGCTTGAAAAATTTCAGCAAATTCAAGTTGATGATAATCAAAGGTAAAATGAACCCAGTTCCCCTCATTTATTGGTATAAAAAAATGGTATCTTAATGCCACATTCATCCTTTTCATGTGTTCGATATACATTTCAGTGGGGTAAGGGAAATGTTCAAGTTTTTCGTCCACAAACATAGGCGAACTGCTAATAATTCTTTTCATCTCTTCCTCTGTTACTTCATTAACAGACCCAACTTGCAGTGGTTTATTTTTCCTCAAAATTGCCCATCCTTCTTCTTTCTTCTCAGCATATACATCATCTAACTTCCAACTAAAATAGACATCTTCATTCTCCGGTTGAACGGCTAAATGAGGCTGTGGTTGCTTTCCATCTTGTAATAATGCCCAGAGTAATCCCCCACATACTAGAAGAAGTAGACAAACAGATACGATGCTTTTCCATTGAATCATTCTTTTCGAGATCGTAGATGAAGGGTGTTCTTGAATAGATATTCGAATTCTAGCTCTCAGAGCGTCCTTTTGATTCCTTGTTGGTTCAATTTGTTGGAGTTGCTTCCATCGATCTTCAAATTGATTGTTCAACTTGGCCACCTCCTTCAATATTCTCCATTTTCATCAGTGCTTGCATTGCTCTTGAGAGTGTTTTACGAACTTTGACCTCTGACCAGTTCAAAATCTCAGAAATTTCTTTAGTGGAACATTCTTCAATCTTTTTCAATATAATTACTAGTCTATAATTAGATTTTAATTGATAAATAGAATTCATAAGTTCTAATACCGCTTCTTTGTTTTCAATATGTTGTTCGATATTTGTTGTAGATGGTATTTCTTTTTCCAATCCAATGATTGAAAATAACCTTCTTCGCTTACGTTTTCTAATTTCATCAATTACAACATGCTTAGCTATACTGAATAACCACGTTTTCACATTGGATCGATTTTCAAATCGTTCCGATGCTGAATATGCGCGTACAAATGTATCGTGAACTAAATCCTCACAGCACTGCTTATCTGCTAGCATAAACAAAATAAATCGATACAGATCATCATAAAATAATTCATACCACTCCATAACGAGCTGCTCTCTATTTTTTTTCAAACCAGTTTTCACCTACTTTTCCTCTTTATTACTAATCAGTCGTACGAAATGAATAATTGTGACACTAGAAAAAAGATTTTAAGTAAAAAAAAATAACTCACTGCTTGTGAGTTATTTTAAAGGAATTATACTATCTTCTATTATAATTTATTTTTCCACTGAAAAGTCCTGATTCCTGTAATATTTCCTCATTATGTTGGCCTAGTGTGGGGGCTGGCTTTGTCAATTGTCCTGGAGTTTTTGAAAATTTAGCTGGGAAACCTAATGTTTTCATTAATCCAGCTTCTGGATGCTCGTATTCAAGAATCATCTTCCGCTCTTTAATATGGGGGTCATTTAATGTTTGATCATATGAATAAATGGGACCTGATGGGATTCCATTTCTCTCTAATAAGTCAAGCCAATATTCTGAAGTTTGTTGGATTAATATCTCTTCTAACTCTTCTTCTAACTCGTCGACATGATCATTACGCAGACTATTCGTAAAGTAACGAGGGTCTGTAATCCATTCAGGTGTATGAATAACGTTGAGGCAAAGCTTTTCCCATAGCTTTTGATTGGCTGCACCAATTAATATCAATCCATCCTTTGTTTTATATCCTTGGTAAGGGGCAGAAACCCTATGGGCTGTTCCATTTCGTTTAGGTAATTCACCATTTCCAAAATAACTTGCTGCTTCCCATACTGTCCAGGCAAGTCCAGATTCAACGAGTGATATATCGATATATTGACCTTCACCTGTTTTTAGCTTATGAATATAAGCCATCAAAATAGAGCGAATCGCATTTTCTGCCGCTGCGATATCATGAATGGCGATTCCTACTTTAACAGGTTTTCCGCCTTTCTCGCCGGTCATATCCATTAAACCAGACATTCCTTGTGCTATAATATCAAATCCACCCTTTTGGCTGTAGGGTCCTGTTTGCCCATAGCCAGATATGGAACAGTAAATAAGTTCGGGATTTATATTTCTTAATGTTTCATAATCGATATGTAATTTAGTGGTAATACCTGGTCGGAAATTTTCTACCAGAACATCTGCTGTTTTAACAAGTTCATAGAGAACCTCTCTACCCTCATCACTTTTCAAATCGATACATATTCCTCTTTTATTGCGGTTCACCATCATATACATAAAACTTTCATCTTTTGTATATGGCCCCATTGAACGAGTGTCATCTCCGTTTGGGAACTTTTCAATTTTAATCACATCTGCTCCCATATCCCCAAGAACCATCGTGCAATAAGGACCCGCCAATACTTGAGATAAATCAATGACTCGGAGGCCATTTAACGCTTGCTTCATTGGTCTCACTCCTCTTTCTTAAAAATCCCCCCCTGATCAACTTTCTTTAATAACTTTAACTGATGGAAGATCTGAAACTTTTGAAACACCAGCCAAAGCGATAGAAACTTTTGTTTCTTGTATAAAATGTTCGAGCACTTTCTCTACACCTTTTTGACCAGCTATAGCTAGACCATATACGAATGGTCTGCCAATAAGAACGGCATCTGCACCTAAGGCAAGTGCTTTTACTACATCAGCTCCTCGACGAATTCCACTGTCTAAAAGAACAGGAATCTTTCCTTTAACTACTTCTACAATTTGAGGAAGGGCATCGATGGCTGAAATAACTCCATCAAGCTGTCTGCCACCGTGGTTCGAGACGATAATACCATCCACGCCATTTTCGATTGCCAATTTGGCATCTTCCGGATGAAGGATTCCTTTTAATAAAATAGGTAAAGATGTTTTCTCTTTTAGAGCGGCGACATGCTTCCAATTAAGTGTAGGATGATGAATATTATTAAGAATTCCTTCGATGATTGCATCAGAATCTTGATTTTCTAAGGAATTTAGAAAAACTGAATCTGTCTCGTAATTCGCTTTCCCGATTCCCTGTTTTAATGGAGAAAACCGATTTTTCATATCTTCTTCGCGCCAGCCCATCATAACCGTATCAACGGTTAATACAATGGCTTCATAACCTGATTCTTCTGCCCGTTCGACCATATGATAAGCAATTTCTTCATTATTTGACCAATAAAGTTGAAACCATTTTGAACTTTCTTCAGCAACCGCAGCCACATCTTCTATGGAATAACTCGAAACTGTGCTTAACACAAAAGGAATGTTGTGAGTGGATGCCCCTTTTACTGCAGCCAAATCAGCATCTTCATGTGCAAGCTTAAGCATTCCTACTGGAGCTAATAAAAACGGATACGGGTATGTTCGACCAAATAAAGTAATACTCGTATCCACATTGGATACATTAGACAATACTCTAGGAATGACCGAAAGCTTTGAAAAGGAATCGCTATTCTTCCTTAACGTCTCTTCTCCACCAGCCCCCGATCGAACATAACCAAAACCGCCTACCGACATTTTCTTTCTTGCTTCCTGCTCCAACTCTTCAAACGAAATCGGAAAATATTCTGATGAGTTAATACTTTGTAGAAAGGCATCATTCTCTTTTGTTTTCGTACTCATTATTTATTCCCTACCATTCTATTTAAACTGTGGTTTTCTTTCTTCCAAAAATGCTTGAATCCCATCCTTATAATCTTCTGAATGGAATGATTTCAATATGAGTGAAGAAATCGCCTCATCCTCTTCGATAGCTCCATCTAAAATGGATTGGATCACCTTTTTCATTCCAGTAGTCGATACGGTTGACCTTTCTGCTAATTGCTCGGCCAATTGCAATGCTTGCCCTTGTATTTCATCGCTGCTCTGTACATAGTCTATTAATCCGATTCGCAAAGCTTCCTTTGCATCAACTAAATTTGCAGAGAAAAGTAGCTCTTTTGTTTTTGATGGTCCTACCGTATCTAGTAATCTTTTCGTGCTCGTTAAGTTATAAATAAATCCGAGTTTAGCAGCTTGAATTCCCAGTAGACTATCATCGGAGGCAAAGCGAAAATCACAGGCAAGTGATAATTCTAGCCCTCCACCAACAGCAAGACGTTGGATCACAGCAATGGTTGGTTTAGAAAATCGATATAGCCTATCAACGGCATAAAGAGCTTTATCATTGTATTCTTTCGCCTTCTTTTCTGAGAAGCGATTTTCCAAAAACTCTGTAATATCAGCACCAGCTGAAAAAGCCGTTTGATCAATTCCTTTAATGATAAGCACTTTAATAGAAGAATCCTGTTCAACTTCTTCTATTAAAATGGGCAATTTTTCAAACATGGCTAAAGTGAACGCATTCTTTTTATCTGGTCGATTGATAATCAACGTAGCGATCGATCCAGTTTTTTCAATATAAAGCTCTTTTGGCAAAATCTCACCCTCTAGTCCTTTTTCAACTGTGTAGCTAATTTATTTCCTATTGTTTGAATGCTTTGTACGATCACAATCAAAATAAACACGGTGGCATACATCACGTCAACCTCATATCGTAAATGCCCGAAGCGATACGCTAAATCTCCAAGTCCTCCCGCGCCAACTAAACCTGCCATCGCGGTTGCTCCAATTAAACTTACTGTTGCAATCGTAAGTCCTAGAACAAGCGATGACCTTGATTCCCTTAACATAACGTTCCAAATGATATGTCTCTTCTTAATCCCCATCGCTTGATACGCTTCAATGACACCATGGTCCATTTCTAATAAGGCTGTTTCTACTAATCTAGAAATATAGGGAGCTGTATAAATAACTAGAGGAACAATGACTCCTTTTACCCCTATCGTTGTTCCAGCAACCCATTTTGTAAAAGGTAAGATAAAGAATAATAAAATGATAAAGGGGACGGACCGAATAATATTAATCAATAGGTTTAATCCATGATAGGTCCATTTATTTTCAAGCGGTTGACCAGATCTTGTTAACACTAAAAGAATACCAAGCCCAGTTCCGACTAAAACAGACAACACAAGAGAAATCGAAACCATTTGAAACGTTTCTCCTAATGACTTACCAATAATCGGGATCCACTGCTCAGTAAATGTCTCAAATCTGTCCATTGATTATCCCTCCAACTCTTCGACACCGACACCATGTTCTTTTAAAAATTGTATAGATTGGTCGATTTCATTTTGATCTCCAATTAAGTGAACCACTAAATTACCGACAATCCCATTTTTTAATTCAATAATATTAGCTGTTAAAATATTGGGTTTGACGTTAAACTGTTTGCTTACTAAAGCTAGTAACGGCTGCCCTGTTGATTCCCCGACAAAAGTAAGTCGTAGCACCGAACCTTTCACTTTCAATTGTTTGATTAATGAAGGGGATAACTTTCGTTGCGAGATCGTATTTAAAAACTTCGTCGTCGTCTCTTTTTTGGGCTTTGTAAACAAGTTAATAGCAGAGTTTTGTTCAATTACTTCACCGTTCTCCATAACATATACGTAGTCACAAATCTTTTGAATGACATTCATTTCATGTGTGATTAGGAGGATTGTAATTCCTAATTCTTGATTAATTTTCAATAATAAGTCCAAAATGGAATCCGTTGTTTCAGGATCCAAAGCACTTGTAGCCTCATCGCTTAATAAAATTTCTGGCTCCCCAGCAAGGGCTCTTGCAATGGCGACACGTTGTTTTTGCCCCCCTGACAGCTGGGCGGGGTAGGCATTATGTTTATCTGATAATCCTACTATTTCTAAATATTTATTTACCCGACTTTGAATTTCTTCCCTGTTCACTCCCATTAGCTTTAATGGAATAGCAATATTATCAAAGACTGTTGCTGTTTTTAATAAATTAAAATGTTGAAAGATCATCCCTATTTTCTTTCTTTTTTCTTGTAGATGACTAGCAGATATAGTGGTAATTTCCTCTCCATTTATAAAAACTTGACCACTCGTTGGTTTTTCAAGTAAATTAACACAGCGAATCAAGGTACTTTTTCCTGCACCACTATAGCCAATCACACCATGAATTTCTGCCTTATGGACGTGGATATTAACATCTTTTACGGCTTCTACAATCCCTTTTTTCGTTTCAAATTTCTTGGAAATATTCTTTAATATAATCATGTTGTTGTTCCCCCTTTTTAAAAGAGGTGATGAATCACCTCTTCTTATTAATCCCAGCTCGGAATGACGGAACCACCAAATGTCTTCTCGATGAATTGCTTTACTTCTTCAGACTGATAAGCCTTTTTAAGCTTTTTTAGTACTGGGTCATTTTTGTTTTCTTCACGCACTACAAGGTAATTAACATATGGTGAATTCGTTGACTCTAAAAGGATGGAATCCTTCTTCGGGTTTAGTCCAGCCTCTAAAGCAAAATTCGTGTTAATGGCAGCTGCATCTAGTTCACTTAATTGCTTCGGAATTTGAGCGGCGTCTAATTCAATATATTCTAAATCAAGCTTGTTTTCTTCTAAATCATAGATCGAAGCTGTTTCTCTTTTATCTTCTTTAATTTTTATGATTCCTGCTTCTTCAAGAATATATAAAGCACGTGCTCCGTTTGTAGGATCATTAGGTAAACCTACTTTCGCTCCTTTTGGTAGGTCTTCAATGCTAGCAAACTTGTCAGAATACACTCCCATTGGGTTTAGAATGGTTTTAGCTACTTCTACTAATTCGGTATCATGGTCTTCGTTAAATTTCTCTAAGAACGGTTTGTGTTGATAACTGTTTACATCTAATTCACCTTCAGCTAATGCAGTATTTGGCATAATGTAATCCGAAAAGACGACTAGCTCGAGTTCCAAGCCTTCTTTTGCAGCAACCTCTTTTACTTTTTCAACAATTTGTTCATGTGGCCCTGAAGTCACTCCGATTTTTAATTTCTTGTCATTTAAATGTTTCCCATCCCCAGAAGCCGTTTTTCCACATGCTCCAAGAACTCCTACTAATAGTATTAAAGATAAAATGATTGCTAGCTTTTTCATTTGCTTTCCTCCTGTTTGTTTTTTAAATATGTCGTTTCACTTTCACCCAATTTGACTGGATAGAATTGGTTGCCTTCTGTCTCATCATCAAATTGGCGCAGAAGGGCCATTTCTTCTATTTCGACCAGGACAAGATCGACTGTCAGAACTTGATTTTTCCCTTTTACAAGATGTCCACCAAAAACATTTCCTTTATGGTCACACATCGTGCCATGAATATGAACTTCATATTGGTTGTCACGCTGACAAACCACACCCGTTCCATTCAAAAATTCAATTGGACCTTCCACTTCATTAAGTTCACCATATCCAGCACCAATCTTCGAATTTACCTTCGGGACTAAATAAAAATATCCCGATCGCAATAAACTGCCAAAACAATTTAAGATAGAGGCGTATTTTATCCCATTTTCTTTGCATACCTGTTCAATTCCTGTTATCAGGTCAGTGCCAGGTAGCAGTCGGGCCGCTACTGTTTTTCCAGTGTCTCCAACAGCACAATGAATTCTTACCCCATTATTTATGTCACCTCCAAAAATGTAATAGAACCCCTTCTTTTTTGAACGAAAAAGGCCCCAATAAGGCTTACATACTTTATGTAAGTCTTATTGGGGCCTCTGGTCGTCCAGTCAGCCCGGGAATATTTAGTTCTTAAATTGGAACGTGTTTACTCACTTTCCATTATCATTTTACCTACTTCAATCAATCTTTTTATCTGTAAACCGTCTTTTCTCAGTCGATTCAACTTGAGTGATTTTTCCATCATGTACAGTAACGACTACCGATCCGAATTCTAATTTTTTTAATGTATCAATGATATGATCTAAAGTTTTTTGATTAATCTCTTTCATATTACCCTCCATATAAAAAACCTCTTCTTGGCAACGGCAAGAAGAGGTCAAAGTGATCTAACTCTTCTTATCTATCAAGCTTAAATGCTTGCTGGAATTGGCACAGTTCTCACGAATGAGTTGTTGCCGAGGTGTCATCGGGCCAGTCCCTATACCTCTCTTGATAAGAAAATTTTATTTTTTTATATAAATTAAAAATCCCTCCTATGTTAACTTGATAACATAAGAAGGGACGGAAGATGACATCTCTTAACTTATCTACCAAGCTTTACGCTTGTTGGAATTGGCACAGTTCTCAAAAGGAGTCTGCTGCCGAGGCTTCAAAGGGCCAGTTCCCTCCACCTCTCTGGATAAGATTTAATTATGATACTGTTGATTCTATAATACCTATTTAAAAATTGTCAACAACAAATTTGATTTTTTTAAAAAGAATATGCCAACTCTGTTTGTAAAGTTGACCAACTTTACGTGGATCTTTTCCATTATCGGGATTATTTGATTAACATGGTTACGAGAAAAATAATCGAGACACAACAAATCGCTGGAATCGAAAAAAATAGATTCGCTTTTAATCTAGCCTGATAATATGATTCATGGCTCACATACTGTTTACTATTAGGATGCGCTAAAATGAGTTTATCCCATAAATTGCTTATCCAATACAAAATAAAAAGAGAGAATCCAATTAAGATAATGATCTTAAAAAGAACAGGGGGTAATACGACTATGGCCACGCCAGTTGTCCCGATCATTTGAAAGTACCCCTTTAAATACGCGAAATTCCTGCCAATCATTTTTAAAAATAGCTCGATAAAACCGTTCTGTGCTGTGCGTTTCTTGAAGACTCTCTTAGACTGACGAAATAGTAATGGCTTTTTCCTATTTGATGTTTTTGTCTTTTCAATTTCTGGAGATGCTCTGAATATAATATTCAAGTAACGTAATCGTTCTTCATTTTCTTTTCTTACTTCTTCTTGGAAATTTCTCGTTGTAGACACCTTTGGGAGCGTAAGTGCCAGTGATATACCTATAAATAGAATGGCTAAAGCGAATGAATATACTGGCTGAAATACTAGGGGTGAGAAAAAGAACATATTACATAAAAATAAGGTAATCACAATCAACCACAAGATAAATTTTTCTATCCAACCCGTAAATCTAGAAATGAATACCGTTTTGATACAAATAATCAAAAAAGTTAGGCCGATGTAAAATAACGAAAATCCTACGATTTCTAAAGTATCGTATGAAAAACGATGAAATAAAAAGGGCAGAGCAACGATGACAAACAAAATAATTTGAAAAGCCGCTTTCCCTAACGAAAAGGCAAATGCCCATTTCTTCATATTCAAAAATTTCTTTATATGTTTTAAAAAATAGATCCCATCTGCTTCTTTAACAAAAGTACGAAAACTCCCAGCCCAACTGACTAAAAAAGCAATGGAAATAAGTATGTAAATAGACAAGTATTCACTCCATGTTGGAAGTTCCAACCACCAAGAACGATAAATAAAAATAGCAATAATTGAACTTGGAACTACTAAATATAACATAATTGTCCAGTCTAAAACGATTTTAATGATACGATATTGATATAAATAATCTCGTTTCACTCGGTCAATAAATACTAGAAAACTATTCATCACTATCACCATCTATTAAATGATGATAGCAATCGAAAAGAGAAGCTTCTGGCATTTTACAGCTTGTACGGAATTCTTCTAGCTTCCCATTTGCAATTAAGTGACCTGCATTTATTAACACAAAACGATCACAAATTTTTTCAGCTGTGTCCAATACATGGGTACACATTAATATACCAACGCCACGATCTCTTTCCTTTTGAATGATTTCTAATAAAGTTTTTGTGGCGATTGGATCTAGCCCAATAAACGGCTCGTCGATAATAAGTATCTCAGGTTGAGTCATCAAGGCTAATATAATCATTGCTTTTTGCTGCATTCCTTTTGAATAGGTGGCAGGCAATTCATGAATATGTTCGGCCATTTTAAATTTTTTTAATAATGGCATGACACGGTCAGTTACTTCTTCATCTGTAATTTGCTCAACAGCTGCAATAAAATCGATATGTTCTTGTAAGGTTAAGTCATCATAAAATACTGGTCTCTCAGGAAGATAAGAGGTAATGGTCTCCTCCTTCTTTATAATTTCCCCCTCTATAAAAGGAATTAATCCGAGAATACTTTTTATCGTTGTACTCTTCCCCGCACCATTTGCCCCAATTAAACCGATGAGTTCACCTTTTTCTACTGAAAACTGTATATCCTGAATCATTGCTTCATCTTTTTCATAGCCTGCTTGTTTAATATTTATTGAGATTAGTGACATCTGCATTCCCCTCCGCTTTTTTATACGGAAAAAATTTGAAAAGGTTTCTTAATTTAAAAGAAAAAGAAGTGCTATAAAAACACTCCTCCCAAGTATCATACATATTTTACATATTGAGTTGTTGTTTTGAGACTCTTTGATGATAGTACCGATCCGATAAATATCCACTAAGTGATGCGAGTATTTGTTGAAATAGCATCCCCACAACAACTGGAACCGAAACTGCAGGTGGAAAGTAAGAAACGGCTAAAACCGCTCCTGCACTGATGTTTCTCATTCCGCCTGTAAATATCAATGCAATCACTGTTCCTTGATCTTGTTTAAACACTCTTCCTAAAACAAAAGCAAGAAAATATCCAGACATAGCAATGACGAATACAACAATCGCGATGACAATGAGTTTTACGCTAATCACTCGTAAATGAGGTGCCACAACGGCACCATTTAACATAACGACAACTGCAAGACCAATTTTAGAAATTGGCGCTAGTCTCGGACTCCAAATCTCTTTCACTTTGCCCTTTGTCCATTGATTGATCGTCATACCAGCTAAGGAAGGGAGAACGATCATTCCTAACAAACCAGTCATAATGCTAGGTACATCCATCTCAATTTTTTGCCCAACCATGAGTGAGATCGTAAAAGGTACGATAATAGGCGAAAGTAAAGTGTCGATTAGAATGAGTGATAGAGTAAAAGGAATATTCCCTTTGTAAATAGAAACCCAAATAAGACTAGTAATTCCAGTTGGAATAGCCATTCCGAGTATAATTCCCGTGATCGTAAAAATATCTTCATTAAAAACAATATGTCCGATTCCCCAAGCCCAAATTGGCATGATGATGTGCAACAAGCCTAATGCAATTAGAATCGGTAATGGATGTAAAACCGCATCCTTCAAGGAACGAAAGTTAGAGCCTAAACTTCCTGAAAAAGTCATAAATGCAAAGATCCATGGAATTAAATAGGAGAAATCCTTAATATAAGCCGAGAGTAACACCCCTAGAACGACACTTGCCGGGGTGACCAGTGGCATAATTTTTTCAATTTGTTTGTTTATTCTGTGCAGCATGAAATCATAACTTCCAATCAGTATATAATTTTAAAGGGATTTTACGTATTCCTTCCAAGCGGTTACTCCACCCTCTAACACTAAAACATTATAGTCCTTTTCTGCTAAAATGGCAGCACATTTAGCCGCAGAATTTCCAGTAGTACATGTGACAACAATTTCTTCATCTTTTGGCAATTCAACAGCTTGGGCACTTTTTTCATCCATTTCAAAAATGATATTTTTCGGGATATTTCGTGTTGTTCCTTCAATATGGTCGGCATCGAATTTTTCCGAGGCTCTCACATCAAGTAGAAAAACAGGATTATCCTTCTTCATCTTTTCATACAGTTCTTTTGGTGATATTTTATTTACATTCACTACAATCAGCTCCTTAAGTTTCGATAGTTAAAATTAATAACTCATTACACTTATGATAAACTTAAATAAAGATTATGAATAGGAGATGAATGCAAATTGAAACAAGATCTAATTAGGAGATTAACTTCCTACGTTGTTGTCGATACACAGTCTAATGATGATAGTGAAACTTGTCCTTCCACACCTGGACAACTCACTCTTGCACAAATGCTCGTAGATGAGTTGAAAGCGATTGGTATGGTTGATGTGACAATGGATGAAAATGGTTATGTGATGGCAACCCTTCCATCCAATACAGAAAAAGATGTGCCAACCATCGGATTTTTGGCACATGTGGATACAGCAACTGATTTTACCGGCAAAAATGTAAAGCCACAAATCGTTGAGAACTACGATGGCGAGGATATTGTTTTAAATAAAGATCTACATATCGTTCTTTCAACAAAGGATTTCCCACAAATGTCCAATTATCATGACCACACTCTAATTACTACGGATGGTACGACCCTTCTTGGTGCAGATAATAAAGCAGGCATTGCGGAAATCATGACAGCCATGGATTATCTTATTCAACATCCTGAAATTAAGCATGGAAAAATTAGAGTCGCCTTTACTCCTGATGAAGAAATTGGAAGAGGACCTCATAAATTCGATGTCGCTTCTTTCGGGGCGAAATACGCTTATACGATGGATGGTGGGCCACTAGGAGAATTAGAGTACGAGAGCTTCAATGCAGCTGCTGCCAAGATTACAATTAAAGGAACAAATATTCATCCTGGAACGGCAAAAGGGAAAATGGTTAATTCCACGAAAATTGCCATGGAATTTAATAGTCATCTACCTGTGGAAGAAGCACCAGAATCTACTGAAGGTTACGAAGGTTTTTACCATTTAAATTCATTTCAAGGTGATGTAGAAAAAACAACACTTTCTTACATCATCCGCGACTTTGACAAAGATAACTTCCAAGCTCGGAAAAATAAATTCGAAACCATTGCGAAGGAACTCCGAAGCAAGTACGGTGAAGGCAATATTTTATTAGAAATAAAGGACCAATACTATAACATGCGTGAAAAAATTGAGCCAGTAAAAGAAATTGTCGACATCGTTCAGCTAGCAATGGAAAAGTTAGACATCGAACCGATTTTCAAGCCAATTCGCGGCGGTACAGACGGTTCACAGCTTTCCTATATGGGACTTCCGACTCCTAACATTTTCACAGGTGGCGAAAACTATCATGGTAAATATGAATTTATCTCTGTGGACAATATGGTGAAAGCTACCAAAGTGATTATAGAAGTTGTCCAGTTGTTTGAACAAAGAGCTTAACAAGAAAAGCGGAAGCAGCTCGTTCT
The DNA here is from genome assembly GCF_042683745.1 of Bacillus sp. CGMCC 1.16607. NCBI lineage: Bacteria > Bacillati > Bacillota > Bacilli > Caryophanales > Bacillaceae > Bacillus > Bacillus sp. CGMCC 1.16607. The sequence goes on along the minus strand of NZ_JBHUJX010000022.1, from coordinate 143,402 downwards.
GCCCGACAAGCAAAAGTCGATCCATGAAAGAAGGCGCTCTTTGCCTTCATTCATGGAGTGGCTTTTGACCTCGAGGGGCAAGGACGCTTGCGCTGGACAATTTTCGAAGTCCGTAAATGTTATACTTATCTTTTAAATAGAGCCCCCACTAAAGTGGAGGCTCATTTTTTATTCCTCTATAATCTTAGTAACGTTCCCCTGTGGCTTGATTAATTCATTATAAAAAGTAGCAACAGACGTTGAGACATAAGGAGAAAGCCATAATAACCCGATTCCCAAAGTAAAAATACATAGAATTCCCCAGCCTATAAAGCTTAAGTTTAAGAGAAAGTATTTCCATTTGTAACCATTCATTCGTCTTCTACTTTCCGAAATCGCATCAAGAGCAGTCAATTCAGGGTGGTCCTTCAATAATAAGAAGGTTTGAGAATACGAGAGACTTTTAATGATACCAGGAATAATCAATAATAAGGACCATAAAAAGGTAAAAATCCCTACAAGAATAGACGTGCCTATTAGTTTCAATGCTCTTTTTCCATCTTTGTAGATCATAAAGACATCCGTGATCTGCACCTCTTCAAACCTGGCGACACCCAGAAAAAACCAAGAAACAGCAATGGTAAATGGGATTAAAGCAATGGAAAGGATCATGCTAAAAAACGACCCACCCACGGAAGTCCCTTCCTGATTTACCCAGTTTGTAAATCCTCCACTAATGATTGCTTCGATTATTAATGGGAAAATCGAATTAATTATGAATATTAGAAGCGTTAGCCCTACAGCTAACCCCCACTTCCCTCGTAGGGATTTTAAAGCCTTTCCTTTAATCTCAGAAATTGACATATTCATCCACACATCCCCTCAATATGTAACTTTTTTCCCATTAGAGAACAATACAACCTCTTGCTATTATATGTACTAATTCAAAGGTTAGCATTGGGTTTTTCCACTTTTCTGAATATAGTGATAATTGACTATTACTTTTATCCTAAAAAAAATTATATTTAGTACCTTGCATTATTCAGTACTGTGTATTATCATATTAAATGTGGAAGCAAATGTTATTTTTTTTCACCAGCTATTATACATCGCTCAGTAGTGAGTGTTGTAGCTATCTAAGCAGAAGGAGGATTATTCCTTGAATGTTCAATTTAAAAAAGGTGTCTTGGAATTATGTGTGCTCATACTCATTTCGAAAAAAGATCAATATGGGTATGAATTAGCTCAAAATATATCCAATAAGATTGAAGTGGCAGAAGGGACCCTTTATCCTTTGCTAAGAAGATTAACGAAAGAAGACTTTTTAACAACTTATTTAGCAGAATCGACAGAAGGACCTCCCAGAAAATATTATTCGTTAACAGGTAAAGGAAAAGAATACATGAATATTTTAGTTGACGAGTGGCAGCAGTTTTCGTTTGCGGTGAATCAATTTATCGAGGAGGGAATGAATCATGGCATCTAATGCATTTTTAGCAAAATTAGAGTATTTATTAGGAAAAGTACCTGAACATGATCGAAAAGAAATGCTTTATGATTACGAAGAACATTTTGAAATTGGCCTGGCAAATGGCAAAAGTGAGGCTGAGCTCATCGCAGAGCTTGGAGATCCATATATGATTGCACGAGACTTACTAGCGGATTACCGAATCGGCAAGGCGGAGCAAGATCAAACACCAACTAATATGTTCCGTGCGATAGTGGCGACAATCAGTCTTAGTTTTTTTAACTTAGTTTTTATTCTTGGACCTGTTGCTGGACTTTTTGGTGCATATGTTGGACTTTGTGCCGCTGCTTTTGGATTAACCGTTTTCCCAATCGCAATCCTAGGTTCCTATTTCTTAGGATATAGCTACGAATCCTTTTCAGTAAACTTCTTTGTTTCCCTAACTTCATTTAGTTTAGGGGTGCTCATGAGTATTGGAATGATTCATGTAGGAAAGTTTTTCTATAAAGTAGTACTTCGTTATATAAAATTCAATGTCAAAATGGTAAAAGGAGATAAAGCGGCATGAAGAAAATAGTTTATAGTATGTTATTTTTATTTTCTGTTGGAGTAGCTGGAACACTCATCTCAGTGAGTGCATCAGGTGGCTTTTCATTAGATACCTATAATGTAGGTGATCAAGTTGTGGTTAATAATAAGAATATTTCCGATATCGAGGTGGAACTTTCATCAACAGATGTGACTGTCCATTCCACTTCAGATAAAGAGATTACAGTTGAACTAAACGGAAAAATTAGTAAAAAACTAAAGAAAAAGTTGAATTTAGATGTAAAAGAGAAAGGTGACACTCTAAAAATAAGTTTAGATGGTGAAGATCAAATTAAATTTAATATTGGAGTCCTAATTATAGATACAAATATCGATATTTACCTACCAGAAAAGCTTTATGATTCTATTAATGTCGATATATCATCAGGTGATATTGATTTGAAGGAATTAAAGGCGAAAGAATATTCTTTAGAAACAAGCTCTGGTGATATAAGTGCCAAAGACATAGATGGTGTACAATCCAATATTAATGCTACATCCGGGGACATTGATCTCAAAAACGTCAAAGGGGATATTTCAATCGTATCTACTTCTGGTGATATCAACATTCATAATAAAGAAGTGTTCGGAAATATTGAAACGAAAGCTACTAGTGGGGATGTAACGGTAGAATTTGATAAACAACCTGAATCTTTAGCAATTGATTTTAATGCAACTTCTGGAGATGGTAAAGTCTCATTAGACGGAGTTTCTTATGAAGAAAAAACTGAAGACGAAATCAGAGGAAAAATTGGCACTGGTGAATACAAATTGATCGTTGATATTACATCAGGGGATTTTGTATTACGATAAATAACATAAATCTTAGACAGCTCTATGGTAAGGATAAAGTGCTTTAACATTAATAATGACACATTAACCAATAAAAAGGATCAGTCCCTGTTTTGTTAGAGGGCTGATCCCTTTTTTTACTAGAGTTCTTAGTCTATTTACCTGTGAATCTTGATAACCTAATAAATACTCCTAATCCCGCAAAGAAAACACCTAAACATAATAAACTACCTGGCGATCCCCATACTATTTCATTTAACATTCCTTTCAGCCCCCTATAACTTTGTAATTATATGTTTATATTACCATATTCAGTATATGGCTTTGATATTTTTCGAAAATATCTGAAAACCATTACACAAAAAAATGAATCACAATTCAGGATATTTGCAGGATTTCTTCTATTTAAGTGGAAGTAGTATAATAGTACTTTTATTCTACTGGGGGACTTAATAAATGACCGTTAAATCAGAACTTCAGCAATTAGTCGATAAAATGAATGCGAATCCAGAGCATATTCAAAATGAAAAGGATCGAGTCTTTCAAATAGACTTGAAGGAGAGCGGTTCGCTTCAGATTGTATTGAAGGATGGAAAAGTTCAAGTGGAAGAAGGAGCTCCTCATGAACCAGAGGTCACTCTCATACTACCAGAAACTAATTTTTCTAAACTATTAAAGGATGATTTGAACACAACAATGGCCTTTATGACAGGTGGTTTGAAAGTGGAAGGAAAAATTGGACTTGCATTAAAACTTCAGGAAATTGTGAAAAAGTATCAGTAATAGTAGAAAAGGCAGCTACCTAGTTGAGATTGCTGCTTTTTTTGATTGCAAAAATCCTTACTTAAATGGATCCTAAATATCGAGTTGGAATCTCTTCCTCAATTATTCCATGATCAGAATGTATTATTTTATAAGCTTTTGCTCGTGGTCTTGAACTAACAATATGACTTAATTCTTGTTCAATATAATGGACTGCGACCCCATCATCCGCAGCCACACCCGCTTTTATCATTTCTGATTGAATGAGTTTATGATAGGATGGCCGTCTCTCTGCTTCCCCATCATAATGTGGACAATTGCTTCCTTTTAAAAAACCTAGGCACCTTAGTGGTTCAAGTCCTTCACCATAGGAATCTGTCACACCTTCCTCAAACCAACAAATGGATCCTGCGCTAATACCGGCTAAGATTATTCCTTGATCCCAAGCTTTTCTCATTATGGAATCAAGCCCCCATTCCTTCCATAATGCCAATAAATTTTTTGTATTTCCCCCACCAACATATACAATATCTTTATCTAAAATATATCCTTCCAAATCCCTAGTTGGAGGTTTGAATAAAGATAAATGGGAAGAATGACAGTTTTGTTTTTCAAAGCTGTGATAAAATCTTGAAATATAATTGTCTGAATCTCCACTTGCTGTTGGGATGAAACAAATCTTTGGCTTAGATTTATTTGATTGTCCAAGAATGTATAAATCTAGCAAAGGGTTATCAGGCTCCATCGAAAAGCCGCCACCACCAAGAGCAATAATTTGCCGCAACTCCTCCGCCTCCCTTCTCATTTCATCTATAAAACTGCTCTACTTGCAAATTAATTATCTTTAAGGTCAAGTTTTCTGCCGTAACTGCAAGTAAACCAATCTTCACACGAATCTTGCTATTATCTCACTTCTTCTGCCATTGCAGCTAGCTTCATGACAGTTTTCCAATTCCGAACTGTTCCTTGAACCCCTATTTTTTGAAGATGAACGGCAAGCTTGGATTTCCGAATACTTTGACGGAAATATAAATAGATATTTTTCCCTTCAATCTTGAACTCGTCTATGTCACTTTTGAAAATGTGTAATTGGTTCAAGCCTTCCTGGGATGGCACTCCTTCTAAAAAAGAAACATGAATACTCTCTCCTTCTAACAAAGTATCAAATGAAAAAGGGCAACTCGCAATGATTTGTTCCCATTCACTTGCCGTTCTTAATATAACAGGGACTCGAAACCCGAAAACGGATTCAATTTCAGCCTCCAATCTTCGATTCAAAACTTCGGTAGCTTCCTCCGAATGAAATAAAACATTCCCACTCTGAATATAGGTTTTCACATGATGTAGCCCGTTTTTTTCCAATAGATTCTTCAAATCTGCCATTTTAATGATATTATGTCCACCCACATTAATCCCTCTAAGCAATGCAATGTACGCTGTCATCTATTTACCTCGCTTATCAAATTCTCTTTTAAATTTCAGCTTTTCTATTATGTTCGATCTGTTCTAGATCAAAACCTCCTTTACCATCAAAAAAAGAGTGTTAGGTAATTTCAAGTTTCCTAACACTCTCAAATTCAATTAATTTTAATTTTCACATCATCCTCAATCCATGAAGGAAAAAAGGATAACTTTAAGGATATTGGCCCTTCTTGGTTTTTCAATCCCGGTATATTGACTCCGAACGATTTTTCTTCTTCATCCCCTAGACCGCGAGAAAAGGAGGACTCTGATTGTATTTCATTTCCTTTACCGTCCTTTATCTCACTAAACAGAAAGTAAGGGAAATCTTTTTTAGCAGCCATCGTAAAATCGATATAGCTTCCACTCACTTTTACACTTTTTAAAAGATTTCCTTTAGGCTGTTTCAAGATTTCCCCTTGTTCCACATCGACTACTACGTATTCCTCCCCTTTATCAACGGCTTGAACCTTATTTAAAGCAAGGTATAATTCTTTTGGTTGACGAAAATAGTTACTTTGTAAGTAAATGATCTCCTCATCATCGGAAATTTTGCTTGCCGTTGTACCATTGGTAATCTTGTTCCATGACTCGCCATTTTCATCTACAAGCCGTAAGTCATCAAAATTAAGCAGTTTTTTTGTATTATTAGGATCCTTTTTCACATGAACGGCTACCCTTAATGGCTGGACGATTGCACTAATAAATGTGACTTTTTGCCCTGCAATTTCAACCGTTTTATTCAATTCGTACGTTTTTTTCTGTTTAATATCCTTAACAAGTGTAAATGGGATCTTATACTTTTCTGAAATATCGCCTTTTATTTCTAAAGATAGCTCTAGCTCTTTCGTCTTAAAAGGTGTTTGATAATAGTATTCTAGCGTTCCATTATATGAGGATTTTTCCGCAAAAGAAAAATAAGTTGAACCAAAGGATGCAGAAGACAGATTTAATTTTTCTCCATTTATACTATTCACAAAGGCATTATCTACATAAATATTTTTATATTTCTCCTTTGACCTCACGTTATAAAATAGAACCATTCCATCCTCATCTGCAATCGCACCATCAATGGTAACCTGTATACCACTCTTTTCCTCCGAAGCCCCGAGCTTCTGATAATAATCATTTTCGATTGCTAGCATTATCCCTTTATCATGTCGGATGAGTTCCACTACTCTTTCCATACCAGGAATGACCGTAATATAATTAGCAAACGCTGGAGAAAGCCGAATCGTGGTAAAGAATCCAATAAGTAAAAGAGCAGTAGCTGCCAAACTAAATAACCATTTTTTTCGTTTAGGCTTTTGTTTGCCTTCAAATTTCGCTCTTTGGTAACCAGCTAGGATGGCGTCATCTATTGATTGAAGCGAAACAGGTATTTGGTCATAGATTTTTTTATACTCATTTAGCTGTTCTTCTTCTTTTTTATACATGGAGATTTCCACCTTTCTCTTCCAGCTTGCCACGAAGCGATTTCAAGGCTTTGTTCAGCCAAGTCTTAACTGTTCCCTCAGGACATTGCATCGAACTCGCAATTTCCTTTATTTTTAAATCATGAAAATATTTTAGTGTTAAAATTTCACGCGAACGATCATCCAAGTCTAGCATTGCTTCCTTAAGTTCCATTCCTTCATGGTTCTCGCTTGTTCCCTGGATATTAAAAATTTCATCACTTAGAACTACTCTTTTATTCTTCTTCAGCTGGTCATTACAATAATTAATCATGATTCGAATAAGCCATGTTTTAAAGTAAGATGTCTCTCGAATCGTATGGATACTTTTGTATGCGCGGTAAGTTACCTCCTGTATCGCTTCAAGTGCGTCTTCCTTTTTTCGAAAAAAAGAGAGCGCCGTACGAAATAAATCAAGTTTGTATGCTTGCATCAACTCCAAAAAAGCCTCATCATTTCCATCGATGGCTTTTTGGACTAAGTGGTCATCTACATTCACATTATCGCCCCCTTACTACCCGTTGTACTATGTATTAGACTTTTGAGTTAGGAAAAAGTTTTAACTTTTTTATTCGAAAAATCAAGAAATTTATTTATCAATCATCCTATCAGTTTATCAACCTTTCTATAACTCCTCCATTATTGCTAAAAATCTATTTCTCAAGATTACAAATGATGGTAAAATTGGATTTGAAAAGAGGTGTTCCACCTGAGTACGATTGCTTGGATGATTGTTGCCTGTGAAATTGCGTTTTGGATTGTCATTATACTTGGTTTAGTCCTGCGATATATTTTCAAATTAAATAAATTAGGAATCATTTTCTTAGCGTTAACACCAGTCATTGACCTTATTTTATTAGCTATTACTAGTATCGACCTTTACCGTGGGTCAACAGCTACACAAGCTCATGCGATTGCTGCGGTGTATATTGGGGTGTCGATTGCGTTTGGAAAAAGCATGATTGATTGGGCTGATGAACGGTTTCAATATTACGTTACAAAGCAAGGTCCAAAACCAACAAAACGATTTGGAATGGAGTATGCGATTCATTATATGAAAGGTTGGGGTCGCCATCTCATCGCCTATTTAATTGGAGCCGGGTTGCTGGCTGGAACTGTTTATTTCATCAATGATCCCTTTAGGACAGAAGCTTTAAGTGGAATTTTAAAAATATGGTCTCTTGTTCTTGGGGTGGATTTCGTCATAGGTATTAGCAACTTTATATGGCCTAAGAAAGGAATGGCTGAGAAAAGTAGTATATAATAAGAATCGATCGTGTATACGGTCGTTTTTTTATGAAATTGAAACCTTGTTGTTCATTCAAACGTAAACCATTTGTCTATAAAGAGAGGAGATACATAGTATGGCAAAAAAAATATTAATAGGTTTGGGAATTGCTATTGTCCTTATTATTGTCGGGTTTATCATCACGCTATCTGTGGTCATGTCATTTAACCCAAATAAATATGAAGGGAATACCGAAGAAAAAATTTCACAGTATATAAAGGATAAAGAGGATTTTCGTGGAACCGTACTTGTGACAAAGGGAGATGAAATCATATTTGATAAGAGCTACGGCTTCGCCAATGATAAGAAAAAAATAAAAAACGATGAGCACACTCAATATCAAATTGGCTCGCTTACAAAATCATTTACAGCAGCAGCAATTTTGAAGCTTGAAGAAGAAGGAAAATTAAAAACAAGTGACCCCATTGCGGATTATCTACCTGATTTTCCAAGGGGTAAGGATATTACGTTACACCATTTACTAACTCATACTTCAGGTATTTACAATTATACAGCTGGGAAATTTGTGCAGAATAAGAAGGTAACTCCTGAAAAAATCGTAAAATGGTTTGATAAAGAAAAACTAGAGTTTGAGCCTGGCGAAAAATTTCAGTATAGCAACTCAAATTATATATTGCTAGGGATGATTATCGAGAAAGTTTCTGGAATGTCTTATGAGCAATTTTTGGCCGAGAATATTCTTAAACCTGCAGGATTGAATGAAACAACGACAAACCGAGACGATGCGAAGAATTTAGCAATTGGATACAAAGGATATAAGAAAGACAAATTTATTGATAACAGTGTACCGTATGCTGCTGGGATGGTTATTTCGACAGCTAACGATCTACTAAAATATGATAAAGCCCTTTATGAAAGGAAAATAGTAAATGAAGAATCGCTAAAAAAACTATTCACTCCCGAAAAAGATGATTATGCCTATGGCTGGATCAATACGGAGATGTTTGGAGAAAAAGTCCATTGGCATAATGGCGGCATCAATGGGTTCCGCTCCATTATGAGCTACTTTCCTGATCAAGGATACACAATCATCGTTCTTAGTAATAATGTAATGGAGAATGTTGATAGTGCGGCAATGGATATTTCCGCCATTTTGTTTAATAAAAAGTTAAGTATTTTAGACCGATTTTAGCGCAAAGCTATGAAAAATTCAAAAATGTTTATCCAAATAAAAGCTTGGGCAAAAAAACTAAAAAAACAAATCTTTATCCTTTATTTAGCCTATAAAGATGATCGTGTAGTTTGGTATGTAAAGTTATTTACTGCATGTGTTGTTGCCTATGCTTTTAGTCCAATTGATTTAATCCCTGATTTCATTCCAATTTTAGGGTACCTTGATGATATTATTATTGTTCCTTTGGGGATTATGTTCGCTTTAAAAATGTTACCTCGAAATGTAATAGATGACTGTACGGAAAAGGCAGATGAGCTGATGAAAGTAGGGAAACCTAAAAATTGGGTAGTTGGCTCACTTATCATCCTAGTATGGCTATTAATTTTTATATGGGTTTCTATCAAATTATATAAGTTAATCAACTGACAAGGGTATTTGTAGTATAAGACAATTATTAAAAAATGCTCAAAGCATAAAAGCTTTGAGCATTTTTTATTTGACCCTTCATTCCTTTTCCTGCTATTTCTTTCCTTCAACAGCTAGTTCATCAATAAGTTTCTCAGCTGCCCTGCGATACATATTACTAATGTTTGCAAGAGAGGAGATCATTAAAATTTGCTCAAGATACTCCGGATTATCATCTCCGATGTCCCCTACTTCTTCATTTACCTCTTTAGCGTGAAGATTTATTTCCTCATAAAAACGAACCACATTTTTTTTGTGGAGATTTAAATAGCCTTGATAAAAGGCTTCTAAATCAAGATCGTCCTCTACCACTTTTTCATTTATTCCATCAAGAGTTACCTTGATATCCCCTATCGATAAAGCCCCTTTCATTTGATAAATTAAACTAATGAGGAGGAGATGATCCTTTGAATATTTCTTATTTTTTATTGGGAAAAAGAGCTTTCCTTTTGCATAGTTGTTAATCATTGTTTTCGTCAGGATTTTTTCATCTTCATTTCTTTTCGATTCAGCAAATTTATTCTCAAAAAGCTGGATGACTTGGTCCATGTATAAATCAAGCTTTGGTATTTCATCTATTCGAAGATTGCTTTCTAAACCAAGTTCATTTATTTGTTCATTCATATTTTTCATAAATAACTTCCCTCAATCTTTCATTAATAAAACCTATTATACCTAAAAAAATAGTAATTGACTACATCATAACATATATGTATTATTCTAAGTAGTATTAAAAACTACATAAAGGAGTGTTAGCATGAATACCTATATGCGCGAACCAATCAACGGACTTACCCATCTTGCTGGAGCTTTATTATCTTTCGTCGCTTTGATTGCGATGGTCATAAAATCTTCGATGACAACCGGATCACCACTTTCCATTGCAGCGGTTATTATTTTTGGTATCAGTATGATACTGCTTTATTCAGCCTCAGCCACCTATCATATGGTAATCGCAAAGGATAAAGTAATTGCTTTCCTAAGACGACTTGACCATTCGATGATTTTTGTTTTAATCGCTGGAACATATACTCCTTTTTGTCTTATTAGTTTAAAAGGCGTGACGGGTTGGGTATTATTTTCTATTGTGACAGCGATAGCCATATTCGGGGTAATTTTTAAACTTGTCTGGTTCCACTGTCCGAGATGGTTGTCTACTGCTCTTTATATTGCAATGGGTTGGATGATTATTTTCTTTGCTTCCCCACTGTCGGATCAACTAAACTCTAATGGGCTCTTCCTTTTGATTCTTGGTGGAATCCTTTATACTATTGGCGGAGTGATTTATGGGGCTAAGCCGAAATTTTTAAAATCAAAGTATATGGGCTACCACGAAATTTTTCATATATTTATTATGTTAGGTACCTTAGCCCACTTCTTCTCCGTATTTTTATATGTCATTTAGGGAGTGAAACGATGACCGAACACCGATTTCATTTAAAAGCGAATTGGCCTGGGCTACGAAATGATGTTGGGGAGATTGAGACTGGAAACTTAATTACAAAAGTCTCCATCCCACCTGAAATGGATGGTCCAGGTATTGGTACAAATCCAGATGAAATGTTACTTGGAGCAGCTGCTACTTGCTATATCATTACACTTGCGGCTATGATGGAACGTAGTCAATTAGAAAAGATGAATTTAACGATGGAATCTGAAGGAATTGTTGACGTCACGAAGGGAATAATCACTTATAAAAAAATTATCCATCGACCACATATTATTTTAAAACCGAATGCATCCGAGCGTGATCTACAGTTAGCAGAAAAACTTGCCAAAAAAGCAGAAACCTCCTGCATGATTAGTCGTGCGATTCAAGGAAACGTCCAAATCGAATTGGATTCTAGGATTGAATTGGCTACTGAGTAATTTTTTTTAAAATCTTCAAGTAAAAAAGTTGCATTCCTCTTCATTTATTGGCAAGCTATAAAATAGGTAAAGACTTCATAGAACAGAAAGTAGATGAGAAGATGATAGAAATCAAAACTTCCACACTTAGTGATGGAGAGTTCAATAGAGGGGTATTTGCCACACGTGATATTGCCAAAGGTGAGCTAATTCATGAAGCACCTGTCATTTCATATCCGAATGCAGAGCATGTTCACATTGAGAAAACACTACTTGCTGATTATGCATTTGAGTATGGAAAGAATCACACAGCTATTCTTTTAGGATATGGAATGCTGTTTAACCATTCGTATCAACCAAATGCTACTTATGATATTAACTTTGATAACCATACCTTTGACTTTTTTGCTTATAAAGATATCAAAGCCGGAGAAGAAATCCTCATCAACTATAACGGGGATGTCGATGACAATGATCCATTATGGTTCAACGAGGATTATGAAGAAGCGATTAAGAAAGAAAATGAGTAAAGTAAAACAGACCTATTCCTTTTCGGGAGTAGGTCTGTTTTGTATGAGTCTGGCAAAAGGAATAGCAGATAAAGTAGATTTTCCACTCATTTTAAAATAGGAGAACAGATAACACCCGATTATGACAATTCCACTACCAATGCCTTGTAACCATGTCATTTTTTCACCCAAAATCAAAAAAGCCAAAATCGCTGTAAATATCGGATTGAAATTCAAGAATATACCTGATGCCATTGCACCTAGTTTCTGAACACCGATATTCCAAAAAACCATACACAATACGGTTGAAACAACACCAGTATATAGAATGGATACGATAAACGAAGAATCAATCCTGGTTACGGAAAAATGAGTGAGATTAAACGGAAGTAAAATAAGCAGCCCAAATATCCCCGAATATAAGGTTGACATCAACGGCGATGTCACTTTCGTTGCCCATCTACTACAAACTGAGTATATTCCCCAAATACATACCGCGATGATCATCCACAGATCACCCCTATTAAACTCCAATATAAGAAATGAATCAAGTTTTCCTTTTGATAGAACAAGAATGACACCAAATAAAGAAAGAATCATAGAAAGCAGCTGTAGTACATTCATTCTTTCTTTTAATAAGATAAACGAAAATATCGCAATGGATAGCACGTTTAAGGTAGAGATTAATCCAACATTTGTTGCTGTTGTCTGCTCTAAGGCCATAAATTGAAAGAGATTAAATAGAACAACTCCGGTTATTCCCATTAGCACTAAAGGAAGGAGCGCTTTTCGGGGCGGGAAAAGTCGTTTCTCTTTCCACCAAACCATTGGTATGAGGCAAATAATTGCAATAATCCATCTTAAACTCGTTAATGTCATCGGTGAAGCATGACCAACTAATCCTTTTCCTACAACAAAATTTCCTCCCCATAAAAGACTAGTTAGAAGAAGTAACAAAACATAAATAAATGGCATGTATTTAACTCCTTTTTCGTATTCGTATTTAGCTTAGGGCCAATATGTAAGGTGTGATAACTATTAATAATTTTAGCATTTCATCTACGTATACAATAATTTATTTTGTATACTTAATAAAAAACGAAATAATCGAAAGTAAATATACCATTTAAGGAAATATAATTTATTTTACATACAGGAAATGCACTATTTTCCGAAGAATTGAAAGGGGTTATCTCATAATGGAGTCAGTAACAAACAAAATGTTAGATGAATTAGATTTGCAAATTTTAAATATTATTCAAAATGAAGCCGGGCTGAGTAATATCGAACTAGCAAAGCGTGTTAATTTATCTCCTCCCGCTACTCATACAAGAGTCAAACGATTGGAAAATGAAGGATTTATTGATCGACAGGTAGCTATTTTAAATCAGGAGAAGCTTGGGTTTAATTTATTATGCTTTATTTTCATCAGCACAAATATTCACCAAGCCGAAAAGCTGGAGGTTCTGGAGAAATCATTAGAATCCATGTCAGAGGTATTAGAATGTCACCTATTAACCGGTGAGTATGATTATTTATTGAAAGTAGCCAATAGAGACCGTAAAGAGTTAGAGAACTTCATTCGAAAATTAAATCAGCTTGGAATTACACGAATTCAAACAAGCTTGGCCTTAAGAGAAGTGAAATATTCTACTGTATTACCGATTGGGGAAGTGAAAAGGAATGATTTCTAAAGAATAGCAAAGTTCACTGAATGAAAATGGGGTAACGGAGAGCATCGAGAATAGATGCTCTTGTCTTTTATCAACCTGCCAAATGTTCGGTCTTTTCTTCATAATATTCTAATTTATTTGGTTTGAAAATAGTTAACAATAAGACCACAGCAATAAAGACTCCTAAACCAGAAAAGAGTAGGCAAACCATTTGCAAAGAATATAATTCTGCAAAGAATCCAAGGATTAAGGTTAATCCTATTTGAATGAAGCCTTGAGCCATGTCTGCCATACTTCCGAACCTACCCATGATTTCCAATGGCACATTTTTTTGAAAAAAAGTCGCGTATCCAGAGTTTGCAAATGCCATAAAAAAGCCTAGGAATACAAATGCTACGGTGGCAGTAATGAAGTTAATGGATGCATAAAAGAGTACATACCCAATAGAAGTTAATAGCATCCCTGCACCTAAATATAGACGTAATGATAATCTTTTAGCTGTCATTGCGGAAACCGAAGCCCCTACAATCGCTCCGATACCAGTAATACTGACAATTAAACCATAATCACGATCCGTCAAATCTAAATGCCTTTTAATGAAAGTAACCTCTTGCGAATCAAGAGCAAAGCCGATGAGCATTGCACTCTGGAACAGTAGGTAAACAGACATAAAATATTTTGCTGACTTTGAAAAATCAGTAACTATTTTCCAATCACTAACAAGTGTTTTCCATTTCACCGGATCCCGTCCTTTGCCCATTTGCTCATCAACATTAGGTAAAAGGAAAATAAAAAAGGCACAAATGAAAAAAGTAATTGCATTAATGATAATACATAGATCCGTACTAAATTTCATAATTAAGACACCTGCAATTGCTGGACCAAGTAAAAAGGCACCTGAGCTCGTCATGCTCATTATCGAATTAAAGCGTTTCCTATTTTCAGAGGGTACTAGTTTCGTTATGTATACTTGAGAACTTGGCCCGAAAAAGGAACCAGCTATATTTACCAATAGCATAACGGAATAAATGGCCCATAATGACGATATGAAGGGAATAGTAAATATAAGAATTCCTCTAATCACATCAACCATGATCATCAATTTACGTTTATTTACCCGATCAATCACGCTTCCTGACCACATATTCGTAAGTAAAACGGCAATCGGTCTAATGATAAAAAGCCCAGCAACCGCCGCAGCAGAACCTGTTAGATTTAAAATTGCGAGATTTAGCGCAATTAAGTAAATCCAATTCCCCAAATACGATACCCCTACTCCAGTTATTAATAGAATGGGATTTTTCCAATTATTCATTGATTCACCTCTTATATTTAAAAGATTCTTAATATTATTATTGTATCCTTATATTTCCACCAAATAAAGTAGAAAACCCTTTTTCCAAAAAGTTATAAATTATAATAAAAAGCAAGCTGGCTACTAGCCTGAGCTTGCTTTTCCCTTTAAATATTTTCAATTTACTACACTTGTATTATATTTTAAATTTTTTAACTAACTCATCCAATTCTTCTGCCATAAAAGATAGGGATTTCGATGAAGAATTTATTTCCTCCATAGAAGCAAGTTGTTCTTCTGCTGAAGCTGCCACTTCTTCTGAACTTTCTGCATTGCTTTTTGCTAATAAAGTCATTTCATTTGAAGAGGATGATATTAATTCTAAGCTCTTTGAAATTTGCTGAACGGTTAAGGTAATGTCCTCTATTTGAGGTGTGATATCACGTGTTTTTTCTAGAATACTTGTAAATTTGTTAGAAGTATCCGTTGAAATAATCATACCACGTTCTGCCTTTTCCATTACATCTTTCATAATCATTACAGAATTGTCTGTATCTCTTTGAATACTTGTGATTAAATCTCCGATCGTTTTTGTTGAAGCTAAAGATTGTTCGGCTAATTTCCTTACTTCATCGGCCACGACTGCAAATCCTTTCCCATGCTCACCGGCTCTTGCCGCTTCAATAGCAGCATTTAGGGATAATAAATTGGTTTGTGCAGCAATGTCACCAATAACATCAAGTATTTTACCAATTTCTTGTGATCGATGAGCAAGTGATTCAATTACTTTATTAGATTTACTTACGGATTCATGGATAAATCTCATTTGGGTTAAATTATTGTCAACAATACTACTTCCTTCTTCTGATTCGTCTGCAGTTGATTTCGATAAATCCGATACTATCGTTGAACGATCCGAGATTCGTAAGATTCCTTCTAATACTTCTCTTAATTCTTTTGAAGTATTGTCTAATTTTACAGATGAAGTTTCTGCTCCCGATGCAATTTCTTGGATGGCAGTAGCAACATGTTCTGTTGCTGACATCGTTTGGTTTGCACTAGCAGTTAATTCTTCTGATGCAGCAGCTACTTGTTGTGAAGTTAATCTTACATTTTCAACAATACTGCTTAATCCATTCATCATATTATTAAATGATACTGTTAAATCTCCGATCTCATCCTTGGATTCGTAGGTACCTTTGACCGTGAAATCCCCTTCTTCTGCTTGAGAGAATAAGATTTTAATGTCATTTATTGGTTTAACAATAATTCTTGAGATCAAAGCACCGAGTGTAAAAATAATGACTACAGTCAATAATATGACCCCAAATAATATGACTGTTGCATTTCTGATATTTTCTTTATTTTTTTGATTTTGTTTATTAGCGTAATCTAAATTCGATTGTTGTAATTGTTCGAGTAAGTTATTTACTTCATTACGATCTTTTACGACTTCATTGACATAAACTTCATATGCCTCATCATTATTATTTCCTATTGCAAGTTCAACGGCGTTTCCTCTAGCTTCACGTAACTTGCGAGTTTGTTGATGATATAATTCAACAGTCTTTATTTCTTCTGGTAATAATTCTATTTTCTCGTATTTTTCAATCATTGTGTTGATTTCATCGATATTTTCTTTAATCAATTTATTTAATTCATCTTTTTCTACTTGATCAGTTGTTATCATCATTCGTAATGTATACGCATCTATTGCTTGATTATTTATCCTAACTTGCCCCAACCATTGATTGGGCATTAATAATTCTTTATACATAAATTCAGATTCTTTTGCTATGTTCCTTGTATAGCTGATCCCTACCATACCAACAATGAATGATGCTAGAATACTAATAATTAATAAAAATAACAATTTGCGCGAAACTTTAAGATTACGTAATATTCCCATCTGTCCCATTCTCCCTTAGATGTATAAAATAATTGTGCTAATTTATTTATCGGAGAAAATGATCAAATTATAATATTTAGTTTTATGATTTTTTTCAGAAAAAAAAAAGCAAGATGATTCACCTTGGGTGATCACATTGCTTTTTCATGTATTTTCTCTTTTGTTTTTCTTACTTATTTAACAGGAATCCAAATTTCAGAAACTAAATCAGGACTTGAAGGATCCTCGTCAGTATATACCTCTAAATCTGGTGTACCCGCATGTTCATAGCCACTGGAAGGAAACCATTCAGAAAAAATTTGTTTCCATACCTTTGGCATTGCATCTGGCATTGGACCATGAACTTCAAACACAGCCCATTTAGATGCAGGTATATTTAATTGTAATAACCCCTCAGGTACTTCACCTTCGTATTCAGTGGCTATCCAGTAGTCCATTACTTGTTTAACTTTTGCCTCTTCGTCCACGACACATACACCTAAAACACCATTAATTTGTCCATTGTTTAGCTTAAATAATACATCATCAGTTCCTTCTGTGTTTACTTCATCCCACATTTTCGGAATCCCAACAAGATTTTCATCATTAACACATGAAAACTCCCTCTTAATCCCAACAACCTGAAAACCATCTCTTTCAATCATCTTATATTGCATCGGTTCTGCTCCCTGAAGACTCACCTGGATGACCAGGCGGTTATAAGATTTCAGCTTCCCAGTATAGTTTCGTGCTTCACTTGGGGTAACCCCATGCAATTTACGAAAAGCTTTTGTGAAAGCCTCAGGAGTTTCATAGCCATATTTATAGGCGAGATCAATGATTTTTCTGTCTGTTTTCGATAATTCTTGTGCAGCTAATGTCAAACGTCGGCGCCGAATATATTCACCAACTGATAGATCAGTCAAAATGGCAAATGTTCGTTGAAAATGAAATGCCGAAGAGTTCGCTTGATTCGCTATACTTTCAATAGAGATATCTTCTAATAAATTATCTTCCATATATTCGATCGCCTTTTGTAATGATTCCACCCATGCCATGATACTCACTCCCTGATTACATACTAACAATATTATAAAACGGAATCCTGTCAGTTTGTGCTTTATAATGACAGTAGCTCTTATGCATTCTTTCTAGAATCCTTTATGAACCTTTATTTTAGTTAAACCAATTTTAATATATAATTATTTCTAATTTGATTTTAGAGTTTTCTAAGCTTATAAATATATGAAAATAGCCAAGATAGGATACCACCTATCTTGGCTTCTGTTCAGCTCGAGCATTGAATTTAATCATCCAGAATTAAAAGCGTAATCTCTAAAAAAATAGGCTTTCAAGAAGTGTATTTAATTCAGCATAGGCTCCACTTTACTCGACATCTATATCCACACTATTATACGTCCATTCTAATTTGGATGGAATATGAACCGCATTGTAATAAGGTATTAAGGATTTTTATTTAGTTCTAGGTCTGATATCCTCTCTCCATATTATCTTGATCAAATAAAGGCAACCTTGTATATATTACACGACAATTGGAAAAATAAAAAAGGGACATATAAATCTTAAGTACAAGTGAGTTGACTTTGTATGAACCTAAGTCTTTATTTAGACTTCACCTTTATTTTAATACTTGCCTTTTGTCTTAGTAAAAAGCCGTTGCTAGTGTTAGAAAATATTTTCATTTTTATCATTACCGAATTTTTAATTTCAAGTTACTATGGGATATTGATTATCAATACGAATGTGGCTGATGTTTCACAGGAAAATGATCATCTCATTATATTTCGAATAAGTGAAATTATTACGACGCCTTTATTGATGCTGTGGTTCCATAATCTCTTATCAGTTATAAAAACTCCATTCTATCGAATCTCTTTTTCCATCCTATTTATCGCTCTAATGTATTCTTTGGAATTATTACTCGTTTATTGGAAAGTCATTATCTACCATGATTGGGGAATATGGAATTCTTTCTTGGCAATACCTATCATTCTTTTGATTTCCACAACACTTCATAAAGTATTTAGATATATGCTAAGAAAGGAGGGAATTCAGTGATTATACCGCTACCGAAATCATTTGACCAAAATGAGTGGTTCCTTATTATTTCTTTTTTAATATCTATTTTTCCCGTTTTTGTCCTGCCGAAGCGGATACCATCAACTATAATGATTTTAATGATGATTTATGCTGCGGTAGTCGCAAGGCTATTTGATCATCTATTAGCTGGTCCACCCTTAGACTTCTATAATTTAATGGATAAAGGGAAGTTTGAAGCTTTCGATATACTCACGTATCTTCTATACGCACCTTTTTCCTATTTTTTTGTGTATTTTTATGAAAAATGGCACATCAAAGGCTATAAAATTTTACTTTATATCATAGCTTCTTCCATTGGAGGAACAGCTTACGAATGGCTTTCACATTACTTTAACGTTTTTAACTATAAAGAATGGCAGCTTCCATATTCCCTTACTGTTTATTTACTGGTTCAGCCATTAACGCTGCTTTTTTATGAGTATATAAAAAAGGCACATGAAAGAAGTGTAAACTTTTATAATTAATTTTAATCTCGTAAATAAATTAGGAATAAGATAGCCATAGGGAAATATCCCCATGGCTATTATCTAAACCTTTTTATAAAGAATATGATTTTCGGTCAGTAAATAAAGGGATGACAACCGCATTACATGATTTCTCATAAAACTCTATCGGTCCGGCACCACCAAATATCGCATACTCATACCCTATTTCTTTCATATCCTTTAGACAATAATGGAGTAACATATATCCGATTCCTTTTGCTCTACTATTTAGTGAAACACCCATAGGACCAAAATAGCCTTTTCTATTTTTAAACACATCAAAAGCAGCAAAGCCAATGATTTGACTATCTTCACTTAATGCAAAATAAATCGAAGGATTATCTATTAGAAAACCATTTTTAATCGTCTCTGCCCATTCTTGCGAAAATTGATGTTTGACAAAATGAATTAATTGCTCAGAATCTCCTTTTTCAGCTTTTCGAATCTGTGGCGAATGGATTTCTGGGAATGTATAATTACCTAGATGAGTAATCATATCTCTTGAGGTTGTTCCGAGGGTTACGATTATTTTCTTGTTTTCTTCTGTTAAAAAATGGTCTAGTACACTTGTAGTTGTGAGTGCTTTCAGAATATGTCCTTCATTTTAAAAAATTTGTTTGTAACGATGCATATAGTCCTGCGCTACTTCTAGCACCATCTCCACCTCTTTACTTATAGGGATGCTGAAGTAAGGATTATTATATGCCTGTGGAGTTTGAGTTTCATACATCCGTTCCCCTTCAGCCCTTAAAGCATCTACGTCGAATTTTCCTTTAAACAAAATTTCTCCTAATACGCCTGTTCTTTCTACTAAACAAGCAATAAGCAAATGAATTGGCATAACAACTTTTACTTTTTTAAAAAGAATTTCTTCTTCCGCTAAACGGAAGACTCTTGCCACTCGGTTTGATAATTTCACCAAATTAATCGCCCCCACCCTGATATTTCACAGCCCTTGTATAATTAAATTCGTAACATAAGGAATACGGTTAAACCCGATTCCAATAAATAGAATCGGGTTTCTATTAAAATTCAATCGACCGATGATCATGTGGATCGATTTTTTTCAACATGGCTAGTTCTTGTTTTGAAGGTAGGATTGTGTATTTGATTTCATCATATAGTAGTTCGAAGCCTGTATTCTCTTTCACTTCTTCAAAACTTGATGTTGGGTGGATGCTATCTAAATGAAGTTTGCCGTTACGGAATTCAAAAACACATAGTGGTGTCACAATTTTCCAGAGGTTTCCGCGAGTTGTGATGAAGTCCACTTTCTCCACAAAGGTTCGAATATCATGTTTTGTTCTCCAAATGATCGCCTTTTTTGCTGTTGGGATAAGGACAGCACTTCCTGCTCCACCAGGAAGGCGAACCTTTGGTTTGTGATAATCCCCGATTACTGAGGCATTGATATTCCCGTTGATATCGAATTGAATACCGCCAAGGAATGCCACATCTAGCCTCCCACGCATGGATAAGTCAAAGACTTGTTCTAATGGAAAGTAGGCTTCTGCAGTAGCGAGTAAATCCGATCCAGCAGAAGAATAGGATGCGTTTTGGATGTTTGCTGGATTAACTCCACCAGGGATATTTAAATGGACTAAGTCAGGGGCATGCAACGATTTCGCTAGTTTCATAGCCACCATTGGGAGATGGGACGACACTCCGTGAAATACCGTTTCTTCGTCTTTAAGCATGTTTGAAATCGCACAAGTCATGATGTCGCTGATTCTGTATTCTGTGTTTATCATAATCGTAGACCTGTCCTTTCACCTGCATAATCCTTCGCTTCATAGCTTTTTATATAGCTTTCCATTTCTGCTTTCGTTTTCATTTCGATAAAGGAAGATAATGATTTGTCATCAATGTCATACTTTTTAAAGCAAGCCGTTGGACTTGCTCCTTTTGGTGTATGAACGACGGCATGGACTAAAAATCCAGGGATATCAATACGGTCAGCTTGGAGTTTTGTTTTACTTTCTGGAACAATTTGTTCCGTTGTTATAATAACCTTTTGGGCTGCACGGCTGATTAAGATATCTTCAAATTTTGGCCCATAGATAATGGCATTTCCTTTTGCATCACATTCTTGAACATGAATAATGGCCACATCCGGAGTGAGTGACTTTACTAAAGTAACGGGTTCCCCTCCGAAAGGATCTTCGACAACGACAAAATAGTCATTTTTGAGAAGCAAATCACCAGCATTTAGTCCCCGAACTGGCATAAATGGAACATTCATTGTTGCGGCGCGAAGTGCACAAATCACTGTATAACAAGCATGTTCGTTTCCTTTGATTGTACCCGTTTGAACACCTTTACGATAATGAGCAGCAAGACCGTATTTCGTTTCGTAGCTGACAAAACCAGCATCGACTGATTGTACACAATCAAGTGCGCATAATAAGTCGATATCATGAGCACCAGCTGTTTTAACAAGCTTTAAGTTTTTCTTTTGTTGCCTAGCGATTTCACGGACAGCAGCCATCGGTGCCCGGTGAAGCACATTTCCCCCAAACACAACCATGTCCCCATCCTGCACCAATTGAATGGCGTCTTTTAAATTCATCACCTTTTTCATTTATGCCACCTCCGTTCATTTATAAATTTAAAAATAATCATTTCACTGCATTACAAGCAATATGTACAGCATCCCAGACACCTGCAAAAGGTGGTGCATAGACCAAATCGGTCATTCCTAATTCGTCTGCGGTCATATTGTTGTGGATGGCGACAGCAAAGATATCAATGCGGAGGACGGCTCCTTTTTGTCCAATTGCCTGTGCCCCAAGGATTCTCCTTGTTCTTTTTTCACAAATAAGTTTGATCCAGATCGGCGTTTGATTAGGATAATAGCCTGGATGATCGGCACTTTTGACAAAAACAGTTGTGTAATCAAAAGCTAAGTTCTGCGCTTCTTCTTCCGATAATCCTGTTCGCCCCATCTCAAGGTCACAAACTTTAATCGCTGCACTTCCTAGTGTGCCTACATATTTATTATGTTGACCCGCAATATTTGCACCAGCTATTCTGCCGCATTTATTAGCGTTTGTACCAAGGGGGATAAACGTATTTTCTTCCATTACTTTATGATAAACCTGTGCACAATCACCTGCAGAGTACACGTCCATTATATTCGTTCTCATCTCTCTATCGATGATGACAGCTCCATTTTTGGCAAGTAAAATCCCGGATCCTTCAAGGAATTTTGTTGCTGGCTTTACACCTATAGAAAGAAGCACTAAGTCAGCTCGATAAGTGCCTTTATCCGTTTTCACAGCTTCAACACGATCGTTACCGACAAAACCTTCGACTTTTTCCTCTAAATTTAATTGGACTCCATGACCGATTAGTTCTTTTTCAGCAAGTTCGGTTAATTCATGATCAAAAGTTTTTAGAATTCGCTCCGAAAGCTCAACGACTCTTACATTTTTTCCTAGACGAAGCATGGCTTCAACTACTTCAATTCCTATGTAACCTCCACCTACGATGACAACATCTTTTACCTCAGGACTGTCGGCAATTTCTTTTAGGCGGATTCCATC
The DNA here is from genome assembly GCF_042683745.1 of Bacillus sp. CGMCC 1.16607. Lineage (NCBI taxonomy): Bacteria > Bacillati > Bacillota > Bacilli > Caryophanales > Bacillaceae > Bacillus > Bacillus sp. CGMCC 1.16607. The sequence goes on along the minus strand of NZ_JBHUJX010000022.1, from coordinate 120,647 downwards.
TTCTAATGTTTTTAAGACATGGATATTTGCAAGCTCCACACCCGGAAATGGTGGGATAAGTGGAATCGTTCCAGTCGAAACCATTAACTTATCGTATGTTTCGATGAACATTTTATTGTTTACGAGATCTTTGATCATCACTTGTTTTTTATCTGGGACCACTTTTACGACTTCATGCTGGGGAAAAATCTTCATTCCCATTTGTTCGAACTGTTCTTTAGTTCTGGCAATCATTTTTGTATAATCGTCATTTTCTCCAGAGACATAGTAAGGAAGCCCACATGCCCCATACGATAAAAATTTTCCCTTTTCATATACAACGATTTCGGCATCTTTGTTCATTCTTTTTAATTTAGAGGCAGCAGACATCCCAGCTGCTACCCCTCCGATTACGATTAGTTTCATTCGTATCACCTAACCCTTATCCAATGGTTGGTTCGTTATCGATAATCCCGACGACAACGGCATCGACTGGTGCTAACTTTTGTAAGGCATGTTGGGCTGGGGCGCCTTTTGTTACAAGGACAAGTTCACCTTCACCTGCGCCAAGTTCATCCGCTGCGATAAAGTATTCGTCCTTATTTCCATAGCTTGGCTGTATGACGAGCAGTTTAACACCTTGCAAACCATCGTGTTTTCTTGTGGATACTACTTTACTTATCACCTTACCCATAATCATGTGGTGATCCTCCGTTAATCAACGATTAATTTTAATTGTTCGTTTCCTGCTAAGTTGAATGCATTGGCATCATCTGTGTCAATATGCATATCAAGGGCGTAATTGTCCCGAACCCGAATGGTAACTTGACCCATTATTCCGCCTTTTTCACCTTCAACGAGAACAGAAACTTTTTGTTGATCCCGCACACCAAAGTTCCTAGCATCTAGTGGTGTCATATGAATATGGCGGTCGGCAATAATGCAGCCCTCACCTAATGTTAGACTCCCATGTGGCCCGATTAGAGTGATGGGAGCTGATCCTGCAATATTTCCAGAGTTTCTAACCGGTGGGTTTAAACCTAATTTCCTTGCATCCGTACGCGCAATTTCAACTTGTGTTTGTTTACGCAATGGACCAAGAATCCTAACATTTTCTATTGTGCCCTTTGGGCCTTGTAACATTACTTTTTCATTACAGGCAAATTGGCCGGGCTGGGAAATCTCTTTAAATTTTGTTAATTCATAGCCTTTACCAAAAAGGATTTCCACATGCTCCGGTTGTAGATGAAGATGTCTAGCTGAAATGCTTACAGGGACATGTGTTTTCGTTTCAATAAAGTTGTGACTTTGTAACTCTTCGACAACTAATCTTGTAATATTTTCAATTAATTCCTTTTGGTTGATGGTCACTGATCATCACCGTCTTACTTAAGAAAAGGTAATAATTTTTCGACATCCGCATGTGGTCTTGGAATAACATGAACAGCAACTAGCTCGCCTACTCGCTGAGCAGCCTCTGCACCTACTTCTGTTGCCGCTTTTACTGCACCCACTTCACCTTGAACGATAACTGAAACTAAGCCTGACCCTATTTTCTCACTTCCAACGATTTCAACATTTGCTGCTTTTAACATTGCGTCTGCTGCTTCGATTGCTGCTGTTAATCCTCTTGTTTCGATAATTCCTAATGATTGGCTCATTTCATATTCCTCCTAAGTTTTCACTTTATATTTTCTTAAAAAAATTATTTTAAACTAGGTAATAGTTTGCTAACATCACCATGTGGTCTTGGAATGACATGTACGGCTACTAATTCGCCTACTCGCCCAGCCGCTTCTGCCCCAACTTCAGTAGCGGCTTTAACTGCTCCTACATCACCTTGAATAATGACTGACACTAATCCAGAGCCGATTTTTTCACTTCCAACGATTTCAACATTCGCTGCTTTTAGCATTGCGTCTGCTGCTTCGATTGCTGCTGTTAAACCTCTAGTTTCAATAATTCCTAATGATCCGTTCATGTTATCTTCCTCCAATTATTTTTTATTCTTTTTTTCGCGTTTCAATGGTTTTTCATCTATTTTTGTATCTACTGCTGGTGCAGCAGGTACAATATATCTCAATATTTCCATGTGGGGATTGGTGATCACTAAAGCCATTTTCAAGGGGTTTCCCGACTTTTGCTCAGCCAATTGCTTCGCAACATCTACTGCAACCGTTACATCGGAAACACTTCCTCCAATGACTAAAGATACTAATCTTCCACCTAAATATTTTTCACTTGTTAAAAATTCAACATCAGCCGATTTACACATTTGATCTAATAATTCCATCGCAATAGAAAAATATTGTGTTTCAACCACGCCAATTGCCTCGTATTTTTTCATTCTTTGCCACCTACTTCTTTTGGAGCGATTAATTTTTCAAGACCTTCATATGGTCTAGCAATCGCACGAACCGCAATAAGCTCCCCAAATCGTCCAGCCACCTCAGCTCCAACTTCTAAAGCTTCCTTAATAGAAGCGAGATCTCCTTGAATCATAATGGTGACCAAACCTGAACCCACACGCTCGACATTAAAAACCTCGATATACGCTGATTTCACCATTGCATCAATACAGGCTGTCGCTGTAACAAAACCTACTACTTCTAATATTCCAATAGATTGGTTTACCATTTCGGCTTCACCTTGCCTGCCACAAGTAATTTTTCCAATTCCTTCATGGCAGAAGGGATTAGACGGGTTAATATCTCATTTTCAGCGATGTATTTGCTCGCCTCATGTCTAGCAACTTCTAGTGCTACCTCGACATCAGAAATGCTCCCGCTAAATTTCACTTGTACGACAACTGGAATAGGAGCATGATCTCCTTGTGTTGGATTATTTACATCCATTCCATCAATGGTGATATTGGCAGCCTTACAAGCTTTGTCCATTGCAGCTAGTGCCACACTATACCCTTGAACCTCTAATAAGCCAACTGCTTTTGTCATCCTTTTCACCTACCCTATGATCCTAAATCCACCTTCGGCAAGGACACATCTCCGTTGTCGAGTAAACGTTCTTGCTGAAGTGATTCCTTCTCCGGTTGGACCAGCAATAGTCATCGTTGAATGACCTTCTCCCCCAAATCCAACACCAGCTAAGGACGATGCATTTTTCACAAAAATAGTCGTCTCAACGGCTCTAGCAAACTTTGTAAGATTATCGACATTTTTGGAGTGCATTAAGGCGGTATGACGGTTTCCATGCTCAGCAGCAACAGCTAATCGGATTGCCTCATCCAAATCTTTCACTCGAACGATCGGAAGAACTGGCATCATTTGCTCTAATTGGACAAATGGATGATCGAAATCTACTTCACAGATTAATAGCTTTATATCAGCAGACGAATTTATGCCAAGTTGTTGTAGAAATAGATTCGCATCTTTGCCTACCCATTGTTTAGCTACATGGTACTCACGCTTATTATTCAACGAACATCCTCGAGCTTCTTCGTTCACATTTTCTTCAAGGGCAAAGCTCATTACTTTAGCTAGCTCATTTTGATCGAGCATATATGCTCCATTTTGTAGCATGTTAAAAATGAAGTCATCTGTGACCGCGTCCAACACAAAAACCTCTTTTTCAGCGATACAAAGAAGGTTATTGTCAAAGGATGCACCCGCAATAATCGATTTAGCTGCGTTTTCAAGATCAGCCGTTTCATCGACAATAACAGGTGGATTTCCTGCTCCCGCTCCAATTGCCTTTTTCCCTGATTTTAAAAGAGTTCGAACTAAGCCAGGTCCGCCTGTACCGACAAGCAGTTTCACTTTTGGACTGTCGATTAAAATCTGCATCGTTTCAAGCGTTGGATTTTTCACCATAGTGACTAAATTGGCTGGACCACCGGCTTCTTTAATGGCTTTGTTAAGAAGTTCGATCACATAAGCACAGGAATTCTTCGATGATGGATGAACATTAAAGACAACTGCATTTCCAGCTGCTAACATGCCTATGGAATTATTAATAATCGTTTCTGTTGGATTCGTTACCGGTGTAACCGCTCCAATTAAACCAAATGGAGCTTGCTCAACAATTGTAAGACCTGCATCACCGGAAAATGCATCAGTTTTTAAATCTTCTGTCCCAGGAGTTTTTGCAGCGGCTAACTCATGCTTTGCTACTTTATCTTCGTAACGTCCCAGCCTCGTTTCTTCCAAAACCATTTTAGCTAAATTTTCTTTTTGTTGTAAAACGGACTCACGAATGCTTGAAATGATTCTTTCTCGATCCTTTAATTGGAATTGCTTGACATAGTCCGCTTGCGCCAAATAGCCGGCTTCAATCGCATCTACCATATTTTCAAAAATTCCATTGGAGGAGTGATTTGCTTCTTTCACTAATGATGAGAAATGAGAAACTTGTTTCATTTGAATCGGTTTGATTTCTTCTTTTACTGAAACTGGCATGGAAGGAGTTTGTTCAATTACCGTTTCAATATTTTGCAAGACCGATTGAATAATTTTTTGGATATCTTGCTCTGATATACTCATAAACAACCTCCTTACTTATTCATGATGTTTTTTAATACTTCTTGGGTAACTTTTTGAACAATGCTTTCAATAACAGCATCTTTCCCAGAGGTCGACATTGGCTGAACACTGCTCTCTTCTCCTACCTCACAAGTTGGAATCCCACCAGTTTTGATCCCCATCTTTTCTCTAATGTTAATTAGATCAGATATTTGGGAACAGTTAAGTTCATTGGCTTTATTAATAATATTGTTAGAGTACATGAGCATAAGTGCATAGTGTTCAAGAGACTCCATTCGATAATACGCCTCAATAATATCTCTTCCCCATGTAAGAGCTCCGTGGTTCGCTAAAAGAACGGCATTGTAATCCTTACAATACGGAGCAATCGAATCTGGAACTTCTTGTGTGCCCGGTGTTGCATATGGAGCAACAGGTACTGTTCCTAAAATAACAACAGCTTCAGGTGAAACTGGCTTATCTAAATTAATTCCTGCAATCGCAAATGATGTTGCAACAGGCGGATGTGCATGTACAACAGCATTCACATCCGGATTTTCATTATAAACGCGAAGATGCATCTTCACTTCAGAGGATGGTTTCATTTTTCCTGATATGACTTTACCAGAAAGATCCATCTTCACCATCATATCAGGGGTCATAAATCCCTTACTTACCCCTGTTGGTGTCGTCCAAATGGTATTAGGTCCAACCTTTACGGAAATATTCCCATCATTGGCTGCGACAAAGTTTTTATTATATATCCTTCTACCGATCTCACAAATTAACTTTTTTGCTTCAAAATCTGATAAATATTTTTGTTGTTTATGCATGAATGACTACTCCTTACTTTAAAACATCTTGTATTTCACTAATGAAATTTACCGTTTCATACTTTTTCTATATACTCATAATTTTCTTATGATATTAGGGTTTTGTCAATTTTTATTTTGTTTTTATCGTAAGTTTTGTTGAATATATCTATCGAAACTCACAAAAAACCAAATGAAACATGTTTTTTTTGAGAAATCGCTTTATATCAGTAGTTTGAAACATTTTTACAATCCACATAATATGGTATAATATTTTTAAAAAACAAGGAGTTATATATGCTGCCGATCGCCCGTAAGAATAAAATTAAAGAATTAATTATAGAGAAAAAGAGTGTAACCGTTTCGGAGCTTACAAATCTTTTTAAGGTGACAGAAGAAACCATTAGACGAGATTTAAAACAACTCGAAGATGAAGGTCTTTTAAACCGTACATATGGAGGAGCATATATATCCGATGGCGTACAAAACGATGTAAATGTGAATTTAAGGGAGTTCATTCATGTCGAGGGGAAGAAGAAAATTGCATCAAAATGCATCTCGATGATTAAAAGTGGCGATTCTATTTTTTTAGATGCTTCTACGACTTCATTAGTCATTGCAAGCCAACTCGAAGATAAAAAGCTTACCGTCGTAACAAATTCCATCAAGGTCGTAAACACCCTAATTGAAAAGCCTAATATCAATATTGTCGTCATTGGCGGTACTCTAGCAAGCTCCTCACTATCAAATCTTGGGAGAAATGCAGAATCCAATATGTCTCATTATTTTTTTGATACCGCTTTCATCTCATGCCGATCAGTCAGTATGCAACACGGGGTGACTGATTCAAATGAACAGCAGGCAGGGATCCGAAAATTAGCAACAGAACATGCGAATAATGTATACTTAATTGCTGATTATACTAAATTTGACAAAACCTCATTTGCTAGAATATGTGGGTTCGATAAAATTAACAATGTGGTTGTAGATAAAACTCTATCCTCAGATTGGCGCCAATTTCTTGAGGAACAAAATATATCGTTGTTTGAGTGTGAATAGGAAGGCGAAAGCGCACTTGTAAGCCCCGATAAAGAAGACTGGTCGATTATTGGCGAGAGTAGCGAGCCAGAGACCTAGTCGCACTTATGCAAACCGTTCTTTGTTTTGCCAAGCAAAGCTTTGCCACTCGGAAAATCATTCTTTGACTTTTTGAGTGGCGAACATTTGACCTCGAGGTCGACAAAGGCGTGACGTCCTGTCGCTTGTCGACACTAGTACATCCTGTACGTCGGGGCTAGGACGCTTGCGCTGGACAATTTTCGAAGTCCAAAAAAACTATACTTTCTTAACTTGTAGAAAACACAAAAGGAGCTTGGTTGACCAAGCTCCTTTGTTTATTTTGGAATTCCAATCTCCTCCAACGGAAAAATACGCATTTTCACTTCCCCAATAATAGAGTCTTTTGAAATAAAGCCAAACCTTCTACTATCTCCACTTTTTAATCGATTATCTCCCATCACAAACAAGGAGTTTTTTGGTACCTTTGCTTTAAAATCTTCTGTAAGCTTTTCTTCTGGTAAAATTGCTTCTTTATTTGATTGTAAATAAGGCTCACTGTATTTTTTACCATTAATATATAAAACATCATTTTTCACTTCTAATGAATCCCCTGGGAGACCGATTACTCTTTTAATCAAATACTCATCATCAGTAAAAGGCGAGTGGAATACGATCATATCAAAATGCTCTATTTTACTGATTTTGCTCACGACAACTTTGTTATTTTCCTCAAATGTTGGTTCCATCGATTGGCCTAGAACTGTTACGGGTGTAAAGATGAATTGACGGCAAATAAACGTAATCACTGCGGCAAATAAAATTGATTTCGCCCATGAATACAGTTCTTTTTTTGTATTTTCCTTCATAGTCATCCCCCTACAAGTCATTTCCTTTATTGTACCATAAAGAGACAACTCACTTTCAAGAAGTAGGATGATAAATACATATTTATATTCCCATTTCACTTAAACATCGATTAAGGATTGATTTATCAATTCCATTTACTTCATCATACTTTTCCTTGTACATCTCCTGAATAATTTCTTTTACCAATGAATTACTTACTCTATCCATTTGGCAATTTTTAATATAAAGATTTAAAGGTATGCTGATTCCATCTTTATGTAGTGGAGGCTGGACGTACTCAATCCCTCCATATTGGTTATAACCATTTTTTTGAAAAAACCTTCCCCTCTTCCTACAATCTTCTTTTTCTATCTCCGTAAGTGCTAGTTCTTCCATTTCGGTTTCCAAAACGATTGCCTTCAGTGAATTTTCATCTGCTAATCGGGCATCCTCGTTTAATATTTCTTCTAATTTTAATAAGGTCAATGTACCTAATCCCTTATTACGTATAAGAGGATTTATTGCTATATACACGATAAACCCTGTATTTACCTTTGCCAAATAATGTCCAGTAGCAAATGAAACAAGCTCGTCGCCTTCAAACCCTACTAGTAACCGAAAATGATTCGGAAATCCAACTTTAGCATATCGCAGACTTCGAAAGAACATTTCATGTGGCTCTCTTACTTCAATTGGAAAAGAATGATCATACAGTCTTAATACACTTTCTAAATGAATCATATTCTCCTGAGTGATTTCTTCCCATTTGATTGTCATTATTAGACCACCTTTTCAATTCAAATTCCCTCAATTATAACATTACCTTTGAAAAGACCTAACCAAAATCATCTACAAAAAAAGCTGCCACACTCATCAAAGTGTGACAGCCCATCAATTCTAATTCTCTTTTTTAAACATTTTCGGCAGGCTCTCTTCAAATGGAGCATAAGCAATTCCATTTTGAGTGATGATCCCTGTAATTAATGAATGATCCGTTACATCAAAGCATGGGTTGTAGGTTTTCACGTCTTTAGGTGCCATTGATTTTTCGTACCATTTCGAAGTGATTTCCTCTGATGGTCTTAATTCAATGTGAATATCTTCACCTGTTGCACATTCTAAATCAACAGTTGAAAGAGGTGCACACACATAAAAAGGAATTCCGTAGTGTTTGGCTAAAATCGCCACACCCGATGTACCAATTTTGTTCGCTGTATCCCCATTTGCAGCTACTCTATCACAGCCGACAAGAACTGCTTGAATCTTTCCTTCCTTCATTACAATCGATGACATATTATCACAAATTAATGTGACGTCAACGCCTGCTTGCTGAAGCTCCCATGCTGTTAGCCGTGCTCCCTGAAGCAGTGGTCTTGTTTCATCAGCATATACTTTGAAATCATAGCCTTTTTCTTGTCCTAAATAGATCGGTGCTAAAGCTGTCCCATATTTCGCCGTCGCAATCGTTCCAGCATTACAATGCGTTAATATTCCCCAACCTGGCTCGAGTAAAGAAAGGGCATATTGACCGATTGATTCACAGACCTCTTCATCTTCTTTTCGAATGATTTCAGATTCATCTTTCAAAGCAGCCTTCACTTCTGTTACATTCTTTCCAGCTTCTTGTTTCAATCGTTCTTCCATTCGATTTAACGCCCAGAACAGGTTTACTGCAGTTGGACGAGAAGATGCAAGATAATCCTTCACTTTTTTAAAGTTTTCGTAAAGTTCTTCATACGTTGTAGCTGTTGACATCTTTGTTCCTAAATACACGCCATATGCAGCTGCAATCCCAATCGCTGGCGCACCTCGAACCTTCAATTCGTAAATCGCTTCCCAAATATCCTTCATTTCTTTCAATTCTAAAAAGACCGTTTCATTTGGCAATAACGTTTGGTCCAACAAAATTAATGTATCGTTTGCGTCGTCTAGTTTGACGGATTGAATGACTGTTACTGGATTCGTCACGATGATGCCTCCTCTAATATTGTTGTTCAGCCGTTTGAATCACTCTTACAAAATCTTCTCCAGACTTCATTGTTTCTCGATTTAAAATAAAAGCTTTCCCTGCCGTTAAGCAAATTTTTTCTGCTCGAACTCTCGAGTTAGCATCTGAAATCGAAGTTAAATCCTTTACATGTGCAAGTCCGACAGTTCGTCTGATTAGCTCAAGACCCGTAACAGCTGAAGTATCTTTTAAAATCGAGTGTAAATAAAATTCCTTAAAGCCATCGTATTTCGCAACTGATTCCGTTGCCTTTTGATCCCAAGCTTTTAGAAACTTCTTATTGAATAAATCAACCGTTTCTTTAATCGTTTCCGCTAAATAACCTAAGTAATCTACTTTCGAATTTTCGTCTGTCATCGTCATTTTTGCATGAACGAACGCAAAAGTTAAGTTGGCGATCACATTTCCAATGTCGTATCCAGCTGGACCATAGAAAGCGAATTCTGGATCGATTACTTTTGTTGAGTCTTCTTTTATAAAAATAGACCCTGTGTGTAAATCACCATGAAGTAAACTTTGTGCATTTGTCATGAATTCAAATTTAAGTTTGGCAGTTTCAAGTGCTAATTCGGAATCGTTCCATATATGTTCTTGAACAAATTCCCTCGTTCCTTCAAAAACATCATTACGAGGACAGTCGTAAAACGGTTCTGTATAAACAAGGTCCTCCGTGATTTCGCATAACTCTGGATTGATGAACGTTTTTACTAGCTCCTTCTTTTCTTTATGACCTAGTACAACATCTGATGTTAATAATAATGTATTTACTAGAAACGTAGAAATATGGTCAGCAAATAAAGGGAATTTCTTATATTTTAATAGAGCTGTTCGCATAATTTCATGGTCTGAAAGATCTTCCATTACACAGCAGTTCATGATTGGATCGTATTTATATACTTTCGGAACGAAACCTGGTGCAAGATCATATTGTAGTTCTAAAATTTCACTTTCAATACGATTTCGATCTGGCGAAAGCTTGAATTCATCGGAAATTCGAGCGACTGGTCCTGCTTGTTTAATAATAATAGATTGTTTGCTTTTCTCATCTACTACTTTAAAAACATAGTTTAGGTTGCCGTCGCCAATTTCCTTACAAGATAACTGTGCTTCTGGATCAAAAATCGTTAATCTCGTTTTTGCATAGTCAATTGCATCTTGTTCAGTCATTGTGAAATATTCTGTCGTAAAGTCTTTCATCTCGGGTTCCCCCCATCTTATTTCTGTTTGTAATAGGTTAATGCAAGTGCAAGGGCCAAAACGGTTCCTTTTACGATATCCATAGCATAATAAGGGACAGACATCATGACTAATCCGTTTTGTAAAATACCAATTAATACAGCTCCAACAAACGTTCCAAATGCATTTGGTTTACCCGCGCCTAGTACGGATGAACCAATAAATGCTGCTGCGACCGCATCCATTAAGTAAGGGGCACCTGAGTTTATTTCAGATGTCATTACACGTGAAGCAAGGACGATCCCACCGATAGCTGCAAAGGTTGCTGAAAGAAGATAAGCTAACACTTTGTATTTGTTAACTGGAATCCCAGACAATCTAGCAGCCTCTTTGTTTCCTCCAATCACATACATATAACGACCATGTTTTGTGTAATTTAGGAAAATATGAACTAAAACGACCACTACGACCATGATGATAATAATCCACGGCACTTGGCCAATTTTTCCAAAAGAGGCTGGGATGACACCTGTCGAGAAGGTTCCATCTGGCATAACCATATTCTGTGAGATGGTTGCCCCTTTCGTATAGGTCAAGGCAATCCCTTGAATAATGAACATCGTAGCTAATGTCATTAGCATATCAGGAATTCTTACTTTTACAATCATAAACGAGTTGAAGGCACCAACAACTAATGCCGCTCCAATTGCCGCTAGTATGGCAATAAAAATGTTTTGTGAAAACCAAACAAACATTGATATAACTATAGCATTTGATAATGATACCGTCGATCCAACAGATAAATCGAAGCCATCTACTGATAGAGAAATCGTGATTCCAATGGCGATGATTGTAACGATTGAGATTGATCTTAAAATGTTAATGATATTGTTACCCTGGATAAAATTAGGATTCGTGGCTGCAAAAACGATGACAAGCGCAAAAATCGTAATAATCGTCCCATACTTATATAAGAAATCAAATAGTTCAAAACCCTTTTTAGTTTGAGGCGCTTTTTGAAGAGGATTCGCTGCGTTCATCTATTTCCCTCCTGTTGAATAAAATAACAGTTCTTCTTCATTGGTAGTCTTTGTTTCTAGCTCTTTTGCGACTTCACCATCATAGACAACGTAAACACGATCGGTTATTCCTATGATTTCAGATAGTTCACACGATGCGTATATGATAGATTTCCCTCTTTTTGCCAATCCGGAAATAAGTTCAAATATATCCTTTTTCGCGCCAACATCGACACCTTTTGTCGGTTCGTCAAAAATATACACTTCCGCATCAGCAATTAACCATTTTCCAATGGCCACTTTTTGCTGATTTCCCCCGGATAAATTTTGCACTTTGGTTTCTTCAGAAGGCGTCTTAATTCCGAGATTTTGAATCATTTCAAGGGACTTCTTTTTCTCACCCTTAACATCTACAAAACTTAAAAGCTTCGAAAATTTATTTAAACTAGCAGCAGTAAGGTTTGCAGCAACTGATTCTTGCACAAGCACCCCTTCTTTTCTTCTCTCTTCGGGAACAAGTGCGATTCCTTTTTTTACGGCGTCATGAGGATTTCTTATTTTCACTTTTTTTCCACGAATCATGATTTCACCTGAGGTTATTTTTGCAGCACCGAATAGCGCCTTACATAGTTCTGTTTTACCGGCACCGACTAGACCGGCCAATCCGACAATTTCGCCTGCTTTTACATGCATATTAAAATTCTTTATTAATCCTGTATCATGAAGTCCATTCACTTGAAGGACGGTATCACCAATTTCAACATTATATTTTGGAAATTGCTCTTCCAACTTTTCCCCTAACATATACTCGACAATTTGGTTTGGTGAAGTTTCTGCAATTTTTTCTGCAATCACAAACTCACCATTTTTCATGACAGTAATATCATCGCAAATTTCGAATAGCTCAGGCAATCGATGAGAAATAAAAATAATTCCGACGTTTTTCTTTTTTAAATCACGAACGATTCTAAAAAGTTCCGAAGTTTCAGAATGGCTTAGTGGAGCGGTTGGCTCATCTAATATTAGAAATTTACATTGTTTTGATATCGATCTTGCAATAAGAACCATTTGTTTTTCTGCTAATGTTAATTCACTTACGAGTTTCTTCGAAGATACGTTTACATTCATGCTTTTTAATATTTCTGTTGCTTTTTCATGGATTTGTTTCCAACTGACAAATTGACTTTTTCCCATTTCATGAACGGTTACATTTAACATAATATTTTCCCCGACCGTTAAATAAGGGATAAGAGCAGTATCTACTTCTTGATAAACGATTTGAATACCATAGTCTTGAGCGTCCTTTGGAGATCTAATGTTCACGGGTTTCCCATCAAGGAAAATTTCACCTGTATAATGAGTATAAGCCCCTGAAAGAACCTTCATTAAAGTAGATTTCCCTGCACCATTTGCTCCAATTAGGGCATGTGAGGTACCTGTCTTCGTAGAAAAATAGACTTCATTTAAAGCCTTCACACCTGGAAATTCAATCGAAATATTCTTCATTTCCAATAAAGTTGTCCCTGTCAAACCCATAACCTCCTTCCAAACCTCTTTAACGCACTACCGCACCGGGGGACTGACCCCCAATACTTTAAAGCGTTAATGTGGTGGGGGTCAGTCCCCCGGTGCTTTAAAGTGTTGATGTGATATTTAGTGGGAATACCCTATCAGTGGGGTTTCCGGCCGATAGGGTATTTTTGTGGATTATTTATAGTATTTTTTTAATGTTTTCATCCAGTCTTCTTCAAATTCAGATGTGACGCCCCAGCCTTCTACTATTTCAGATAGGTTCACCATGTTGACAGGAGAGCTCGAGCTTTGTAACGCTTCTTGTGAAATTAATGACGCTTCTAAATCGAAAGTAGCTGGAGTTTCTTCACCTGCTAATTTCTTCGCTAGAATTCTCATATTCACAGAACCGATAAGCTTTGGATCAACTGCAGCAGAGTATTTCCATGGGCTATTTTCTTCTTGCATTAATTGAAGATCTGCGTTAGATACATCAATACCGTAAATTTTAATTTCATCGCGACCTGCTTCCTTAATTGCACGTGCTGCACCGATAGCAAATGCATCCCAAGTAGCGAAAATCGCATCAATTTTTCCTTTTGGATGCTTATTTAACATAGCCGCAACAGCATTTTGTGTTTGTACAGAAGTATCAGCAGCCGCAACACCAAATCTTTCAATCTCTTTAATACCTGGGCTGAAACCAAGTACTTCTTTATAGACATTATTACGTCTTACCATTGGTGGGAAACCATCTACCCATAAGTAAACGATGTTTGCTTTACCATTTGTATCTTTTACTAATTGTTCCAATGAAAGTGTCGCTAATTCTTCATCATCTTGAGAAGTCATAGTTACACCATTAATCGTAGCGATGTCACCGTTTGAGTCAAATGTTACAACGCTTTTTCCAGCATCGACAATTTTCTTCACATCATCTACTGTTGCTGCGTCATCACCGTGAGAGATAATGAAGCCATCATAGTTCTCAGATAGTGCTTGTGCAATTGCATCATGGAATTTCGCAGTGTCACCGTTTGCAGTAAATACGTCGACTTTGAAGCCCATCGCTTCGCCTTCTTCTTTAGCCCCAGCTAAAAATTGAGCAGTATGATCATCTCCGCCAATTTTACGAATAACTTTAATTTTCACTTCTTTTCCTTCAGTAAATCGTTTAGGTACTCCTTCTAAAGAAACATCCTTATTGCCTTTCGGCTTAGAACTCTCTTCTGAAGAACATCCCGTTAAAAGAAGGGTTAAAGCAAGAACGAAAACCATTGCTTTTTTGAAAAAACTCTTCACCTGAATACACTCCCCTTTTTTTTCTTTTTTTCTATGTAAATCAGAAAACCTTAATAGGTTTTTTGGTTCATAGATAAGAAAGCAGAAATTTTTTTGGATTCTAAAAGTGTCCACCGCAAGCGTCCTAGCCCCAACCTACAGGATTTACTAGTTTCGAGAATGCGATAGGACGTCGCGCCTTTGTCTACCTCGAGGTCATATGTTCAAGGGCCCAAAAAGTCAAAGAACGACTTTCCGACCCTACGAAGCATTTGCTTGTCGGGCTGATCAAGACGCTTCCGCTTTTCTTGATATAACGCTTACATTTTAAATTATCTAAATTTTAACATGCTAACTAATATTTCTACAATGATTATTTTGTATTTTACATAGTTTATATGGAATTTTAAGCACTTTCGAAGCACCTACTCACTTACATGTTGTGGAATTATTTGGTTAACTACAAAAATCAATAAATTTCAGTATACAAGAAGATAGATTTCTACTTTCTCTAAACATTAAAAATTATAAGAAACCAACACATTAAATAAAAAAATTTCTTTTTCTAGCAAAACACCCCTCTTTACAACGTAACAGTGTTATGTTACATTATTTTCAAAGGAAGGTGCTGTTTTATGAGCATGGAGCTAATTTCTAAAAAAGATTTATTAGATTTGACTGGGATCTCCTACGGCCAGCTTTATAGATGGAAACGCAAAGATTTGATTCCTGAGGAATGGTTCATCCGTAAATCAACATTTACAGGACAGGAGACGTTTTTTCCGAAGGAAAAAATTCTAGAACGTATTAAAAAAATCCAAACGATGAAAGAAAACTTGTCTTTAGACGAACTAGCAGATATGTTCTCCCCATCTGTTGGAGATTTTCGTCTTTCTGCAGAGGAGCTAATTCAACGAAACATTGTTTCGAAATTAGTCCTTGATTTTTATATAAATGAAAATACTAATGGTCAGGTATTTACTTTTGATACGATTTTGCAGCTTTATATTATTGAAAAACTTCTGCAAGCAGGAGACATCAGCTTAGATGAAGGGAAAATGCTGTCCCAAATCTTGAGTGATTATCATGATCAAGTGCAACAAAAGAATAGTGAATTAATATTTATTCGTAAGCTTGGGATTTCATCCTGTCTTATCACGAATGGTGCCGAAAGTATTCAATTTGAAAAAGGGACAAAAGTAATTGTTCGACTTTCTTTAGCTGCTTGTGCAGAAGAACTTAAAACGAAGTTAATTTAAGGGGGAAAATATAAATGGAGAAATTGGGAGATTTAATTATTAACGGTGTCGGCAGTTCAAATGGCGGTGAATTTGACCGTGCCATAATTAATGGTAAAGGGAAAGTACATGGGAATCTTCATTGCGGGCTGTTTGAATGTGAAGGATTGGGTTCTGTGAATGGAGACGTGAAAAGCGAAAAAGTAAAAATCAGTGGCAGTGGAAAAATAAGCGGCAACATGTATGCGACTACTTTATCTATTGAAGGCAACGCCTCCATCTCTGGGGATACCTATATGAATAGAATGACTGTTGCAGGTAAATCTTCAGTTGGTGGAAACGTAAAGGGCGAAGAGTTGAAAGTTCAAGGGAAAATCTTTATCGGTGGTAACTGTGAAGTAGAAACTTTTAAGGCTGAGGGTCAATTTAATGTTGGTGGTTTGTTAAGTGCTGAAACGATTGAAATTCATACTTACGGTGAAAGTAAAGCGAAAGAAATTGGTGGGCAAACCATTACAGTTACTCAAAGATCAAACTTTCTTCTCGGGATTCTTAAAACAGTCATCTCTACGAAACTAGAGGCTGACGTGATTGAGGGAGATCATATTATTTTAGAGAATACGAAGGCAAAAGTGGTTCGTGGAAATCATATTGTCATTGGAGAAAATTGTGAAATTGGTTTGGTCGAATATAAAGATACGTATAAATTAGAGAAAAATGGAAGTGTAAAAGAAAGCATTCAAATTTAAGAAATGAGGGAGAGAGATGAGCGAAAATCAAAACTTATCGATTAATGGATCTGGTAGTTACGGAGGTGGGATTTATAATAAAATCAATATCCGTGGCGAAGGTACGATTACGACTGATTTTGAATGTCATAGTTTTAAAACCTTTGGTACAAGTGATCTACTGAAAAACGGAAAAGCAGAACAGTTTGATATTTTCGGAGAAACAGAAATCCGTGGCGATCTTGATGTCAATAAGATGAAAATCTTTGGGACAGCGGAAGTAGGCGGTACAGCTAAGGTAAAAATAGCTAAGATATTCGGAACACTTGAAGTTGGCAATCGATTTACGGGAGAAGAAGCAAATATTAAAGGCAGTCTTTCCGTTAATGGTGATACTGAATTCGAAAATTTTCGTTCAACGGGGGCATTTGAAGTAAAAGGGCTTTTAAATGCTGGTACTATCGAAATTAGCCTTCGCTTCGGAAAAAGCACGGCGAATGAAATCGGCGGAGAAAAAATTGTTGTCAAGAAAAAATCAGGTTTATTCCCCTTTATGAAAGGCGAGGGCACCCTCGAAGCGCGTGTCATTGAAGGCGACGAAATTTATTTAGAGAATACTAAAGCTGAAGTAGTTAGAGGAAAAAAAGTTCACATCGGAACTGGCTGCAATATCGCTTTAGTCGAATATCAAGAACGGTTGACAACAGATTCTAATACAATAATAAAAGAAAATCATAAAATAAATTAAAGTGAACCTTCATTCGTGGGTCGAAGACTCCCATTCGAATGAAGGTTCACTTTTTAATTCTACTATTTTAATTAATCCTCCTATTCATACATAATTACCGGCTATAGAGGAAAAATGTAGAAAAAGGTACGGAGATGTTTAACATGTTAAAAAAACTTTTATCTATGATCGTTCAAAAAGAAATACGAAAGATATCTTATCCTGAACAATCTTCCAGCGATGAAATAAAGCTAAAAGAACAACCCATTCATATAAATTTGGATAAGAATATTCAAACATTCTCAGCTATTTTTTCGATTCCAGAAAATGTTGATGCCAAAATTCGGAATGTAGAAATTAATGGAATCCAAAAAAAGGCTGCATTACTTTATATTAGTTCCATTTCGGATACGAAAATTATTGAAGATAATGTCATCAAACCTTTTCAAAAAAATGTGGATTCCTCAAAAAAAATAAGGGATCTTATTTCTGCCGAATACTTTACAACCGAACATAAGATTAAGGACGTATTAGAAGGTGTCACAAAAGGAAATACTGCGCTTTTTGTAGAGGGCGAAAATATCGCCTACATGATCAATGCCGCTAACTTCCAAGGAAGAAATATAGAAAAACCTGAGAATGAAGTTTCCCTTAAAGGACCGAAGGAAGCATTCAATGAAAAAGCGATGACGAATATTTCGCTAATCCGAAAGAAAATCAAAAGCGAAAATTTAGTTGTCGAATCCTTCGTTATAGCGAAACGTTCTAAAAATGAGGTATTCATCGCCTATATAAAGGATATCGCCAATGATGATTTACTCAAAAGAGTAAAAGAAAAAGTAAATGCACTTGATGTTGATTCGGTGCAAAATATCTCAGAACTAGAAACGTTAATCGAGGAAAGGAAATTATCCCTTTTTCCAACCATTTTACACACAGAAAGACCCGATCGTGTCGCCCACTTTCTTGAGGAGGGCTATGTTGTCCTTCTAATGGAGAACTCTCCTTCCTCATTAGTGATGCCAGCTACCTTTTGGTCCTTTTATCATACTGCAGATGATCGATATTTCCGATTTTTATTTGCAAATTTTACAAGAGCCCTTCGAATCGCTGCTTTATTTATTACCTTATTTACATCAGCAATTTACGTCTCAGTTACAAATTTCCATGCCGAAATGGTACCACCTGACCTATTGCTCGCCATAGCGTCAACAAGAGAGAAAGTCCCATTTCCTGCTTTTATTGAAGTGATTATGATGGAAATCGCTTTCGAATTAATCCGAGAAGCAGGTTTAAGAGTACCGAGTCCAATTGGGCCTACGATTGGAATTGTTGGAGCACTCATCCTAGGACAAGCTGCTGTTTCCGCCAATATTGTGAGTCCTATTGTTGTCATCGTCGTTGCTTTAGGAGGGTTAAGCTCCTTTGCAATCGGCGACCTAAGTTTAAACTACACCATTAGATTAAGTCGATTTTTGTTTATATTATCAGCGGGTATGTTCGGCTTTTATGGAATGACAGCATTATTTATGATTGGCTTGTATTATATTGTGTCACTTAAATCATTTGGAGTTCCATATTTAGCACCATATACACCTAAATATATTTCATCTAATGATACGATTTTCCGACGTCTTTCCAAAAATGAATTCTTTCGACCGGGCTATCTGAAACCGAAAGACATCCAGAAAAAATCAGGAGATTAACAAAAATGGAACAAAAAAGAGAAAAGATTGGTATAAGAGAATATGTAGCGATTGTCATCCTTGCTTTAGGTGCTAAAGTGGCGGATGATACCCCAGCTATGCTATTTGAAAAACTAGATACGGCTGCTTGGATGGCTCCAATCCTTATTGGAATACTTGCTATCCTCCCCGTCTTTTTATTATTAAAGGTATTATCTGCCTTTCCTAATAATACCTTTATGGATGTTACGCAAATCATCTTTGGTAAAGCGATTGGCTATATCCTTATTCTGTTTCTTTGGGTGATAGGCACTTTTACCATTGTTATCGATACATCTATTTATACAGATATTATTGGGACGATGTATTTTTCAAAAACTCCTACGTTCATCGTTTATTTAGTCCTCATGGCCATCAGTGCTTATGGAGCCAAAAGAGGGCTTGAAAGCATTGGTTCGGTTGCCTGGTCTGTACTGCCTTATATTAAAGTTTCTTTATTTATTGCCCTTATTTTGACAATGTCTCATGGACAAATCAGCTTTCTCGCACCGATTTTCGGTCCGGGAAAATGGGAAATCGTAAAGCAAAGTTCATTTAAAATTTCAATTTTTGCCGATTTATTATTTATCGGTGCCATTGCCCCATTTGTTGCATCTGCAAAGGATTATAAAAAAGGAACTTGGATTGCCCTTATTATCGTTATTATCGATCTAACGATGGCGTTAATCGCTTATTTATTTTTATTTGATTTTGAATCCGTCAAAATGTTGAATTATCCTTTTCATGAAGCGATACGTTATATTTCGATTGGCTTTATTATCAACTTAGAGACCTTTTTCTTTCCGTTTTGGATTATTACTTCTTTTGTCCGATTTTCTTTTTACTTATATTTATCTGGAATGTTTTTTGGGTGGCTTTTTAAAGTGAAGAATTTCGAATACATTATTCCTACTTTTGCTACCTTATTTATTTTTCTTGGAATGATCCCGGAAACACCGACCTTCACGGTCTATCACTTGCGGAAAACAGTTTTAAATATTATCACTCCCATCTTTTTTTTCCTTCCAATCTTGTTTTGGACGATAGCGAAGTTTAAAGGAGTCTTCAATCATGATCAAAATAGTGAATAAATGGTTATGTGTCATGCTTCTAGCCTTATCCTTAAGTGGTTGTTGGGATCAAAGAGAAATCGAGAAAAGAGCGTATGTCTATGCTCTTGGCATGGATAAATCGAAGGATAAAGGTAAATTTACCATTACGTTAATGATTGTCAATCCTGAATATGGATCACAAGTTCAAGGTGGTGGTGGATCAGATGAACCTCCCTACGAGGCAATTACTTTCGAGGCAAATGATTTAATTTCTGCTCGGAACTTAGCTAACTCGGTCGTAGCAAAGGAAATTACGTATGATCTTCTGAGGGTCATCATCGTTTCTGAAGACTTAGCCAGAGAAAAACAATTTATTCGGTTGTTTTACGATGTCACAAAGGATCGGGAAATTCGCCGGGATGATTATTTTATTGTGACAAAAGAAAATGTGAGTGAATTCTTCTTAAAGAATAAACCAAAGCTTGAGACGAGAGTGCATAAATATTATGAATTAATTTTAAAACGCGGCATCGAAACGGGAATGATTCCTGATTCGGAAGTAAATCGATTTTTTCGAGTTACCGAAGCAGATGCCGAACTCTATTTAGCTATTTATGGTACCACGGAAAAAGATAAAAAAGATTCGAATCAAGAAGAGGACCAAGTGTTCGCTGGCCAATTTAATGCAAGAGGAGAAACAAATGTAACCCAGTTTCTCGGGTCTGCTGTATTTAAGGAAGGCAAAATGATCGGTAAATTAACTGGTGAAGAAACACGACTGTCCATTATGCTTAATAACACATTACATATGTCAGATGTCATAACAACCGTTCCAGACCCATTTAATGAGAAGTATCAGTTAGCTGCTAGATTTACAAAAATAAGGGATAACAAGATCAAAATGGACTTAAAAAATGGTCCAGGAGTCATCGATGTGACGATTCCACTTCATGTAGAAATATTATCTGACCACAGTATGGTCAATTATGCAAAGGATGCAAAAAAACGAGCTAAATTGAAAAAATCCATAGAGGAACGATTATCGAAGAAATTAGAAAACTTCGTCAAAAAGACACAGGAAGAATTTAAAGGCGAGCCATTTGGCTGGTCATTGATTGCAAGAAATAAATTTCAAACAATACCGGAATATGAAAAATTTGATTGGATGAAATCTTATCCAAATATGAAAGTGAACATCCATTTAGACGTAAAGTATGGTGAATTTGGCAGACAAACAGAATTACCTAATTTAAAAAAGGTGAGGGATTAAATGAATATATTTATTTTTTTAATAGCCCTTCTAGTCTTTTTCTATACATTGGGATACTCGATCACCCTTTGGAAAGAAAAAAACAAAATGGGTTCTTTAGCTGTCCTTCTGTTAGCTTTGTCAGTCATCATCACTCCATTCTTTACAGTAATACGTTAAGCGATTGAAAAATAACAAAACCATTTTAAAGCTTGTCAATAGTGGAAATATACAAAGTATTGCAATATTCGACACCATGTGATAAAAATGAAATATTGTCCGAAAATATACAAATTTTTGCACGAATATAGGCAAAAATAACTATATAATGAACTTATTAGTATTAAATTGGGAGGTGGCTGAATGAGAAAAATGGACGAAATGTTTGAAACCACTCATATACAATGTGTACTGAATACATTTCAAAAGCTCCTTCAAACAAACAATGCAAATAACCATAAAATTGAAACCTGTATTCAAGATACACTCCACTTCTTACATGATTTTAACAATTTAAAACATGCATTAGACTCATCTGTAATTGTCGCTATAACGGATACTGATGGGATTATTATTTATGCAAATGATAAATTTTGCAAGATTTCAAAATATACACGGGAAGAACTAATTGGTAAAAACCATAGACTTCTTAATTCTGGCTATCATGACCCATCCTTCTTTAGACAAATGTGGGCACAAATAAAAAGTGGTCAAATTTGGGAAGGCGAAATTAGAAATAAAGCAAAGGATGGCTCTATTTATTGGGTTAAAACGACCATTGTCCCATTAAAAGATGAACATGGTATACCTTTTATGTATATGACATTAAGGACTGACATTACAGAGGGAAGGCTTGCCCAAGAGAGATTAGTTAAAGCTTTAGAAAATGATTTTCGCTTTGTTGTAAATTCGATGCATAATCTCATATTTAAAGTAGTGAAAACAGCTGATGGGTTTAAATATATATTAAATGAAGGAAAATTAGCTTACGAGCTCGGATTAGAAAAGGAAAAAATGTTCCTTAAAAGCCCGGAAGAAATTTTTCCAGAAGATATTTCTTCTTTATTAAAACAAAGATATACGCAAGCATTTACTGGTATGGATATTTCCTATCAATATTCATTTAAAGGAAAACAATTACTTACATATTTATCTCCGATTTATCGGGATGGTGAAGTGATTGAATTAATCGGATGCATAAATGAAATTACTGAGCTTCACGAAGCACAAGAGAAAATCAAGTTAATGGCATTTCAGGATAATACGACAGATTTACCGAACCGAAGAAAATTTAGTGACGATCTCGTGGAATTTATTAAGAGTATGGACCAAGCAGAATATCAATTGGCTGTCTTTTTTCTTGACTTGGACCGTTTTAAACAGATTAATGACACATTTGGACATACAACTGGAGATTTATTAATAAAAGAAGTCGCTTTAAGATTAAAAGAAGTAGTTGCTAGAAATGGTAACGTATACCGACTAGCTGGTGATGAGTTCATGATTATTTATCCAAACATTGAGGATTGTGCTGTCGTTTCTTTTTATGCGTCACAAATTCTTTCCTTGTTTGAGACAGCATTTACTCTTTCTAATCAAATGGAAATCCATACTTCTGCAAGTATTGGCATCAGCATTTATCCAAATCATGGGCATGACCCTGATACTTTGCTCAAGAATGCCGATATTGCCATGTATCAGGCAAAGGATGATAAAAAAAATACCTTCAAAATCTATCAACCAGAAATGAACCAACAGTTTGAAGAAGCAATGCTCATTGAACATTATTTGAAAAATGCGATTGATTATCATGAGCTAGAATTATATTTTCAACCAAAAATAGATTTACCTTCAAAGAAAATGAATGGTATTGAGGCTTTATTACGTTGGAATAACCCAAAACTTGGTCAAATTCCACCAGCAAAATTTATTCCAATAGCCGAAGAAACTGGATTTATAATTAAATTGGATGAGTGGGTATTAGAAAAAGCTTGCTACCAAAATAAAGTTTGGAATGATACCCTATTTACTCAGCCTACTAAAGTTTCTGTTAATATCTCACCACAGCATTTTCGACTGCCAAATTTCGAAAATATCGTGAAAAGAGTACTTGATAAAACGGGATTAAATCCAAGACTATTAGAAATCGAAATTACTGAACATAGTTTTGTTGAAAATATTGAGGAATGTATCATATGCCTAAAGAGGTTGAGTGAAATGGGCGTTTCAATTGCCATTGATGACTTTGGAATAGGCTATTCCTCGTTAAACTATTTAAGAAAATTTCCAATTCAATGCTTAAAAATTGATCGATCCTTTATTCAGGAAGTATCAGAAAATAGGGATAATATCGCTATCGTGCGGGCCATTATCTATCTTGCTCATGAATTAAACTTAAAGGTTGTAGCTGAAGGAATTGAAACAGAGGAAGTCATTCATCTATTAGAAGAATTGGGCTGTGATGAAATTCAAGGTTATTTTATTAGTAAACCATTACCTGTAAAAGCATTTGAGGATTTTTTCCAAAGAATGAATCATGGATGTATGACATTAATCTAAATTCAAAGAGGACCATTCAGATTAAACTGGATGGTCCTTTTTAATCATTCGAATTCTGCCTCAAACTTTAACTTCATAAACATCCTGACTGGTTTCAATAACAAATTCAGGTTTTGCAACTCCGCGATTTGCCTTGTGACCAGCAATATGCTCTGGACTCTTCTCCCAATTTTTCCAAGCCTCTTCTGACTCCCAACGGACAATAACTAATACTTCTTCATCACCGCGACGTGCCTTTTTTACTAATACTTGTTTATCTATGAAACCAGGCATCTGCCCTTGCAAGCCACCTTTTTTTGAAAAACGATCGACGATTTGATCAGAGAAACCTTCTTTTACGACAATTTTTTTAATTTGATAAAACATTGTCATCCCTCCGTTTAGTAAAGCCAGGCATTGCCTGGCTTTAGCATATTAGATAGCTGCTTCGACTTCTTTCATCATTTCTTGTACTGATTTTAATCCTCCACCACTTAGATACCAGTAGTCTGGATCTAGATAGATGATTTTTCCGTCTTTATAGGCTGTGGTTTTTTGAACAAGTTCGTTTTCAATCGTATCTTTTGCACCTGCTTCGCTACCTACTGCGACATTGCGGTCAATAACAAATAATACTTCAGGGTTTTTCTCCATAATGTATTCAAATGTAATGCTTTGACCGTGGGTTGAAACTTCAATATTCTGATCAACTGCCCCAAAGCCCAATACATCATGAATGATTCCGAAACGAGAACTTGGGCCATATGCACTTACTTTTCCTTCGTTTGCTAACACGATTAAGCCTTTTTTATTTGCCTCTGAAACTTTACTTGATAACTCTTCAATACTTGCATAAATTTCATCTACTTTAGATGCTACTTCATCTTCTTTACCAAAAATTTCGCCCACTAAGTTCATGTTTTTCTCAAAAGAATCCATATAGTTTGAGTAGTCAATACCGACAAACACAGTTGGAGCAATTTCTGCAAATTGATCATATAATTCTGCTTGACGTGCTGAAATGAAAATCACATCTGGTTGCATCGCATGAATCGCTTCAAAGTCTGGCTCTTTTAAACTACCGACGTTTGTATATGTATCTACTGCATATTTTTCTAGATACTTTGGAATCGTCGCTTGCGGTACTCCTGTTACTTCAATTCCTAATTCATCTAATGTGTCTAAAATTCCAAAGTCGAACACGACTACTTTTTCAGGATTTTTCTTCACAACAGCTTCCCCGTATTGGTGCTTAATCGTCATTTCTTCCGATATTTCCGGCTCTGAACCTTCACCAGATGACTTTTTAGATGTACCTTCTTCCTTTGAACCACACGCTGCTAATAGTAATATCAACGTGAAAACAAGGGTGAATAAACTCCACTTTTTCATATTTAAAACTCCCCTTTTTTTAAAATTTTATAACTTTTTTGAATTTGAAAATTGTCGCTTAAAGCTGAGTGCCTTCCGCATTTCAAGTTATGAATTAAAGTAAACACAAATTCTACAACTACCCATTTCTTGGATGGGAATATCCATATCATAAATTTCCTTTAATGCTTTCGATTCGATGATTTCTTCTGTTGGTCCGTTTTTTACAACTTTCCCATCTTTCATAGCCACGATTTGATCAGAATACACAGAAGCAAAATTAATATCATGGAGTACGATGACTACTGTTTTGCCAAGTTCATCGACAAGACGGCGCAATATTTTCATAATCTGAACAGAATGCTTCATATCCAAATTATTCAATGGTTCATCAAGTAAAATGTAGTCCGTATCTTGGGCAATTACCATTGCTATAAATGCTCTTTGGCGTTGCCCACCCGATAATTCATCCAGAAATTGATCCTTCATCTCTGATAAATCCATGTATTGGAGAGATTGATCGACGATTCGTTCATCATCATCCGTTAAACGCCCCTTCGAATAAGGAAATCGACCAAAGGAAACCAATTCACGAATGGTTAGTCTTACATTCATATAATTGGACTGTTTCAAAATCGATACTTTTTTCGCGAAATCATTTGACTTCATTTTTCGAACATCAGATTTGTCGATAAGCACTTCACCAGTATCCGCATCTAATAGACGGCTTACCATCGATAGTAAAGTAGACTTCCCTGCCCCATTGGGTCCAATAAAGGATGTAATTTTCCCTGGCTGGATATCCACTGTTACATTTTCAACAACGGATTTCCTCCCATATAGCTTTGATAATGACCGAACTTGAATCATGCAGATTTCCTCTCCCTTAGCAGTAAGTAGATAAAGTAGACACCACCGATAAAGTTGATTATGACGCTAAGTGTTGTCGAGAAAGTAAAGACACGTTCAACCACCCATTGTCCACCTACAAGCGCAATTATGCTCATAACAACCGCACCACTTATTAACACTTTGTGTTTATATGTTTTGAAAAATTGGTAGCTAAGATTAGCTACAATTAAACCAAAGAAAGTAATCGGACCTACTAATGCTGTTGAAATGGAAATGAAAATGGCGACGATAATAAGCATTCTTTTAACAATAGCATCGTATGGAACCCCAAGATTAATCGACAACTCTCTACCTAAAGATAAGACATCTAAATATTTAACATAGCGCCAAGCATAAATCATAAGTAAACATACAAGACCTAAGGCAATCCACACTAAATCCGAGTTAATATTGTTGAAACTCGCAAACATGCGATCTTGAACAATTTGAAACTCATTCGGATCAATAAGAACCTGAAAAAAGGTTGAGATACTTGAAAAAAAGGTTCCGACAATTATTCCAATAAGTAATAAAAAATAGATCGGCTGGTTGCCATTTTTAAATAAGAAACGATATAACAATAAAGCAAAGATAATCATCGCTGTAACGGAAAGTAAAAAGTTTACTTGTTTATTCACAATAATCATATGGTCTGACCCAAGAAAGAAGATAATTACTGTTTGTAACAATAAATAAAGCGAATCAAGACCCATAATACTTGGTGTTAATATACGATTATGGGTTATTGTCTGGAAAACGACAGTTGAATAGGCAATAGTTAAACCAGTTAATGCCATCGCCAGCACTTTTATAACACGCCTCGGCAAGGCATAATCAAAGCTTCCATTTAATTCATGAAATAAGTAGATGGCAATACATCCTGTAGCGATCAATACGAGGATTACCATTTTCATAATGTTACGCATACGCCTTCCTCCGGAAAAGTAAATATAGGAATATACCACTTCCGATGACACCTACCATGAGACTGATCGAGATCTCATATGGATAAATAAGGACCCTCCCTAAGATGTCACAAACAAGAAGGAAATTTGCACCTAATAGTGCCGTATGTGGTAAAGTTTTTTGTAAATGATCGCCTTTAAAAATAGAAATGATATTTGGAATAATTAAGCCAAGAAAAGGGATAATTCCTACAGTTAACACGACCGTTGCCGTAACAAGAGCAACGAGTACAAGTCCTATATTCACTACCCGTCGATATGAAAGACCAAGATTCTTCGAGAAATCTTCCCCCATGCCCGCTACTGTAAATCGATTAGCGTAGAAGTAAGCAAGGATTAATACAGGAATACTTATGTATAGTAGTTCGTAGCGGCCCTTCATCATCATCGAAAAATCACCTTGCAGCCAGGCAGACATATTTTGGATGACATCTGCTCGATATGCAAAAAAAGTCGTAACAGATGACAAAATATTACCGAACATGAGTCCGACGAGTGGAATAAATATCGCATCTTTGAATTTGATTCGGTCCAATATTTGCATAAATAAAAACGTGCCGGCAAGCGCAAATATAAAGGCAACCGCCATCTTCTCGAGCATGGTTGCGTTAGCAAACAATAGCATGGAAACTAAGATCCCAAGTCGAGTAGCATCCAATGTTCCGGCCGTTGTTGGCGAAACAAATTTATTCCGACTGAGTTGCTGCATGATCAAGCCAGCAATACTCATACCTGCACCTGCTAGTAAGATCGCAACAAGCCTAGGTACTCTGCTTATTAAGAAGATTTGTGTTTTCTCTGATCCAAAGTCCAACAGATCTAAAGGTGTTATGCTGCTAACTCCTACAAAAAGAGAAAACGCTGAAAAGACTAGTAACGCAAGTAGTAAATATCGTTTCTTCATGGCTGTCCCCAACATTTCTATTATTCTAGCTTTCTCATTAAGTGATATTGAAATTCATTATCACTTACAACGTTGATTATAGCACGGTGAGAATCATTGTCAATTACAATTGAGAATATTTTTCATTTATTTTCAATATTAACCAATATAGAGCTGTAAAGGAAAAAATCTCTGAGTCCTGTATTAGACTGCAACGTTTTTTTCTATAAAATATAGTAAAATAGTCTTAACAATATTTTAAGGGGAAGATTCCTTTTGGCTTTTAAGAGAACATTTAAATCTGGTGGGAAGAATTTACTCATCTATTTATTCATAACTTTACTACCTTCTTTAACTATTAGTTACATTCTTGGACTTAGCAAAGTTGATGATATTGAGAGACAATATAATAGTAAAGCGGAATGGTATGCAAATTTTCATGCGATGAATATTGAGAATTTTCTCAGTGAAACCGTTGGTCGTTTGGAAATGTTAGCGACCTCGATTAAAGTTCAGGACAAAAACTTAGACGAAATAGAAATGATTCTTCAAGAAACTCAAAGTAAGGATTCACGATTTTCCGGTTTTTATTGGTCTAACACAAAAGGAGATTTATTGGTTAGTTCAGTTCCCTCTTCTTCTTTAGTTAATGTTTTTGACCGCGAATATTTTCAGCAAGCTATAGGAACGCGGAAAACAAGTATATCTGAGCCCCATATTGGCCGAGTCACAGGAAGATTTATTATTACCATCGCCACACCTGTTGTGGATCAAGGACAAACACAAGGTGTTCTCTTGGCAAGCTTGAGATTAGATGAAATTGAAGAAGCGATTCATAGTTTAATAGAAGAGGAAAAGATTAACGTAACGGATCAAGATAATAAAATCTTAATTGAGACGGGTTCTAGTAATCTTGGAAAACATCCAATCATGACTCATGTCCCTCTCTCTCTAAAACCATGGAGTGTTACGGCTATTGTTATCCCTGAAAAAAATGATGTTTTTCTGATCGCCTTTCTACAGTACTTTATAATCGGTTTCATACTATCAAATATATTGTATTTATTATCCAAATATATTCTTCTGCAGCGTAATGTGAAAAAGGAAAAGGAACAGACCGAACTACAAAAACTTGAATTAATCGGAAACTTAGCTGCTAGTACAGCGCATGAAATTCGAAATCCATTAACGGGTATTAAAGGATTAATTAAACTTTTAAGTGAGGAAAATTCCGATAAAAAATCGCAAACTTATTACGAAGTAATTCAAATGGAAATTGATCGCATAAACTCGATTGTCAGTGAATTACTCGTCCTTGGAAAACCAACAGCTAATACGTTAATGCCTTATCATGCCAATGACATTCTAGCTGAGATCGAACCTCTACTTCAATCTGAATCCAATTTCATGAATGTGAAACTAACTATTCATTTTTCGAAAGATATTCTGCTTATTTCATGTGTGAAAGATCATTTAAAACAAGTCATTTTAAATCTTTCTAAAAATGCTTTACATGCCATGCCAAATGGTGGTAATTTAACGATTACTGTAGAAAAACACTTGGAATTTTGCGTGATTAAAGTAGAAGATACAGGTGTTGGGATGCCTAAAGAATTATTAAGTCAAGTATTTAATCCTTTTTTTACAATGAAAAAGGATGGTTCTGGCTTAGGATTGACCGTTTGTAAACGAATCATTAACACATATAACGGTGACATTACAATAGACAGTGCCCCAAATGTAGGGACTAAAGTCGAGATTACACTGCCGATGTTGCAAAATAGTATAGATTAGAGGAGTCCTTTCTGTGGAAAAATCACAAGCAATTACCTTATCTAAATTATTGGATGAATGGGCAAAACATCCTTCTATTACCTACGAATTGAGCAAACTAGAAACGGTTAGAGATCAACTCCATCAATTTCATCAATGGTCTAATGGGAAACCATTAGTTGCAGGCTTCCATGTAGCAAAACTTGGGATAAATAACTATTATTTTCTACTCATTGACTGGCATCGGAACGATAACTATTACTTAGTCATCTATTCCGGAAATAAATCAAGAACACTTGCTGAAATCCAACACATTGTTGAGAAGGATGGAAAACCTTATTTTCACTGGAAATACAATCCATTAAAACGAGACGGTAAAAACGAGCAACGAAAAGCCTATTTCAAACAGGTTTTTGGCTCATTATTGTTAGAAATCCCATTACCAAGTTCACTTGATCAAGTTGAAGACTTTTTTGATCATGTGTTAATGCTTTGTTCCAATCGGACAAAGGCAGATGGGATTGTAGAAATTTTCCCATTGGAATATTGAAATTCTTTTTGAAAACACCCAATATACCCTATAGGTACATTGGGTGTTTTTTGTTTGTAAAAAAAGGGTGAAGTTACAAAATTCTTAATTTTCCAAACGGATTTTCCTGTACAATATAGATAGAAAGGGGTGCTAGTTCTTATGAAAGGTTTTACAAAAGAAGAAAATAGTTGGGTATTCTATGATTGGGCCAATTCGGCGTATTCCATTATTATTACGACAGCTGTTTTTCCGCTTTTTTATAAAGCGGCAGCAACAAATGCTGGAGTCAGTACTGCAAACTCAACTGCTTATTTAGGCTATACCATTGCCATTGCAACTTTTATTTTGGCTATGATTGGACCCATATTAGGAACAATTGCTGATTATGAAGGAAATAAGAAACGTTTTTTCAAGTTCTTCTTTGCACTTGGGGTATCAGCGACAGCTTTACTTGCCTTTATTCCAAGTGAACATTGGCTGCTATTATTAATATGCTATACGGTTGCGGCGATTGGATCAACTGGGTCAAATGTGTTCTACGATGCCTTCCTTGTGGATATCACAACGGAGGAACGGATGAACCGAGTATCATCTCGTGGTTTAGGGTTCGGATATATCGGTAGCACAATCCCATTTATTATTAGTATTGTCATAATCATTTTAGCACAAAGCGAAACAATCCCTATTACTGTTACAATAGCTAGTAAAATAGCGTTTCTCATTACAGCAGCTTGGTGGGGATTATTCACTATCCCATTATTTAAGCATGTTCATCAACGATATTATATCGAACGTGAACCGAATCCTGTAGCCAATAGCTTTAAACGTCTCGGGAAAACGTTAATAGAAATCCGTCAATATCGTGCACTCTTTTTATTCTTACTAGCTTATTTCTTTTATATTGACGGAGTTGGTACGATCATTTCAATGTCTACAGCTTATGGAAGCGATTTAGGGATTAGTTCAACCAATCTTCTAATCATATTATTTGTTACTCAAGTGGTTGCTGCACCGTTTGCTATTTTATATGGTAAACTGTCTGAAAGATTTACTGGGAAGAAGATGCTTTATGTTGGCATAATTGTTTATATTATTGTTTGTATTTATGCTTATTTTTTAAAGACAACTTTAGATTTCTGGATTTTAGCCATGCTTGTTGCTACGTCGCAAGGCGGAATTCAAGCGTTAAGCCGCGCATATTTCGCCAAGCTCATTCCGAAAGAGAAGGCGAATGAATTTTTTGGTTTCTACAATATTTTTGGGAAATTCGCTTCGATTTTAGGACCGCTATTAGTAGGTGGAACCGCTCAATTAACTGGGAACTCGAGCAGTGGTGTATTTAGCCTTGTCATACTATTTATTATTGGACTAATTATTCTCTCTAGAGTACCTGAACCAAAAATGAGTGTTAACACCTGAGCTCAATGTACCTTTTTAAGTAAAAAAATAGTCACCCGTCCTATTCACGAAGGATGGGTGACCATTTTTTACAATCTTATCACTAACTGTCGAATTCTTTAACGAAGCTCTTTGGATATCAATAGGAATGTATTGTTTATGAAAGTTCTTTTAGATAAACAGCAGTTTGTGAATCAGGAGTCATTCCTACTCGTTTATATAGACTGTGAGCATTCGTTAAACTATCTGAATCTACATACAATAGGATCGTTCTTTGACCAGCCTGGTACGCTTCGTGAAACACATGTAACAGCATAACCTCCCCGATTCCTTGTCTTCTCCATGTTCGTTTGACACCTAATAGATCAATAAATAAGCCATCATCCTGCATCCTACTCATTAGGAAGGCAACAGGTTGCGAATTGTTCCAAACGATATACCATAAATTAGGATCATAATATTCTCCCTTTTTCTGAATAATCCATTCAGAAAAATTCTTTTTAGAATATCCCCAAGAATCTCGAAATGTTTCATCGTATATTTCAAAAAGCGTTTCTTCATCCTTATCAGGTTGAAAGGAACTGATTGTCAATCCTGCTACAAGGTTTGGCATTATAGGTTGCTCATCCAATTTGATTACCATCCGCTTGTAAAGACGGCTAAATTGGTACCCCCTTTCTTCAACTAGTTTCCTAGCTTTGGCATTTGTAAAAGGAATTTGGTTCATCAGCTTTTGATCACCTTTTCTTCCTTTAGCAAGCATGACTGCTCTTTCCTCCACTTTTGTCAGCAATAAAGAACCAATCCCTAGATTTTTATTATCGGGGTGTACAAAAATACAGGTGTCCATTCGGTCTTCACCCGTCATTTCTAAAAACGCATACCCTACAATCTTATTATTGGTTGTAAGCACAA
This sequence comes from Bacillus sp. CGMCC 1.16607, assembly GCF_042683745.1. Taxonomy (NCBI): domain Bacteria; kingdom Bacillati; phylum Bacillota; class Bacilli; order Caryophanales; family Bacillaceae; genus Bacillus; species Bacillus sp. CGMCC 1.16607. The sequence continues at coordinate 88,493 of NZ_JBHUJX010000022.1, read as the reverse complement.
CCCATGCATCTGTTTCAATTTTAATAGAATTCCACATATCTATTATGTCGGAAAGTGTGATATCCGGTACTCCAATTTCTTCTATATCACATAGTGCAATTAAATCCATGATTTCTTGTGCATCCTCCATTTTCGGGTTTTGTATACTAAATTTTTGAAGTTCTGTATTCATTTTAATGACTCCTTTTCTATAGGACGATTGATTTAATTTAATCATAATCTTATTTTTATCGTTTTGGACCAACCATTTGAAAAATTCTTTACCAACCAATCATGTATTATTATGATAGACGTATAGTAGAAATTGTGAGGAATATTATGACTATCCAAATTGATTGGAAACCTGATAAAGCATCAGTTACTCCAATATATATACAAATCAAGGAATTTATTAAAACAAAAATTGAGATGGGAGAATGGACAGTCGGAACAAGGATCCCTTCTCAGCGTAAGCTTGCCCATTTATTTGAAGTAAATAGAAGCACAATTGTACTCGCATTAGAAGAACTGATAGCGGATGGATTGTTGGAGGGACAAAGCGGCAAGGGAACACAAGTCAAAAACAATGTATGGTCTCATTTATCAAATGTCCCCCCGACTGATTGGAACCAATATGTTAGAAAGGGTACCTTTCAAGCAAATTTACCTACAATCCAGGATATTCACAAAGTGGAGCCACTTCCCGATATAATCCGATTAGGTACAGGTGAGCCTTCTCCCGAATTGTTTCCTAAGGCCATGATGACTGAGATTCTTCAGCGGATGTCTAAAAGTATTCAGTCTCTTGGATATGAAGAAGAAAAAGGTTTATATGCATTACGTGAACAACTAAGTATTTATTTAAAATCGTTCGGGATCAAAGCTTCACCATCATCAATCTTAATTGTTTCGGGTGCGATACAAGCACTACAACTCGTTTCCATTGGATTATTAAGAAGAGGCTCTTGCGTATTTTTAGAAAAACCATCCTATTTAAGTTCCCTTAATGTGTTTCAATCTTCAGGAATCAAACTGCATGGAATACCGATGGATGCTTCTGGACTTCAAATCGCTAATTTGAAACAGTTAAAAAAGCAACAAAATGCTTCATTACTTTATACTAACCCTACTTTCCACAACCCTACCGGTAATGTTATGTCTTTAGAACGCAGAAAAAAATTGCTTCAGGTCTGTGCAGATGCTGAACTTCCTATTATTGAGGATGATGTTTATCGAGAACTATGGCTGGACACTCCTCCACCACAGCCATTAAAAGCTTTCGATAATAATGGATCTGTCTTATATATAGGAAGTATGTCAAAAGCCTTAAGCCCTGGGCTTAGAATCGGTTGGGTTATTGGGCCTGAGCCCGTTATTAATCGGTTAGCCGACATAAAAATGCAGACAGATTATGGAGCAAGTTCCCTGTCGCAATTGGCAGTAACCGAATGGATCTCTAGCGGGATGTATTATATACACCTTGATAAAATGCGTGAAGCTTTGCGAATTCGAAGAGATGTAGCAATCCAGGTCTTAGAAAGAGAATTTGTTGGAATCGCAGATTGGACTATGCCGTCCGGAGGTTTTTATATTTGGCTAAGCCTTCCTACTTCTGTATCACCAAGAGAACTCTTTGAATCGGCACTAAATGAAGGTATTTTGTTGAATCCTGGGAATTTATACGATCCGCAATCTATGAATCATCTAAGGCTATCCTATGCATACGCTTCTATAACACAACTGAAAACAGGCTTGAAGAAACTTGCCGAAATTATACGGAAACTACTGGATAATAAATAAAAGAATGGGGAAGCTTTATGATGTATGGATAAATTTTAGGAGGATTGTTTATTTTGGATTTATATAACAATATGGAATTTGAGATTAAGAGCGATTTTATGCCGAATATTAGTAAATCGGAGACATTAAAGGTACTAGAGATTACAGAAGGCGGTAGTGTTGTTATTCAAATGCACAACTCCAATTGTCGAGGAGTCTTTCCTTTAGATAGCTTTCAGTATTGGATTAAGAAAAGTGCGTTAGTTCATATTAATGACCAAGAGAAAAAAACTTCTTAAATAAAAAAGCACTGGTCCCATAACCAGTGCTTTATGGTACCTTAATGAATATCCACCTTTTTAAAATAGACAATGGTCGCGATCAGTCCAATGACCGAGGTTCCAGCAATAGCGATATAGGAATATTCTGGTGGGTACGTTGGAAGAAGGGTATTGTTTGCAATATCCCCCGCTGCGGCCCATGGAAATAGACCTCTATGTTCGGAATAACCTGACATGACATTGATTAAAGTAATGAGAATCGTAAAAATGATCGGTGGAACATAATTTTTCATAACAAGTGTGATTAGAATGACAGGTGGAGAAAGGATAAATAACAAACCTCCACCGATACTAAATTGTTTGATTGATTTGAAGATTAATGAACGGCTTAATCCATCGAACTGAAATAATATTCCTAATAGGAATGTCAGACCCCAAGCAACAAACGTTAGTAACATAATCCAAATAAATAGGAGTAATAACTTACTTATAATAAAATTGAATCGTGAAACAGGAATCGTAAGAAGATTTTTCAACGTGTTTTCTATATATTCACGATTAAATAGATAAGCTGTTACCACCCCATAAAGGGCAACCCCAATAACTAATACCGTATACAAATTCGCTTGAAAAAAAAGCTCCTCAAATTTTATAGGTGGCGTTGGTTTATGGAAATAGCTTGCGACTACTACCATAAATGGAACGACTGCTGCACCAATTACACTAATTAATAACATGGTTGAACGTTTTAACTTTAGGAACTCTGTAAAAAGCAAATTAACCAATCGTCCCACCCCCTACTAATCTAGTAAAGTAGTCCTCTAATCGGTCTTCACTCATTTTAATCTTTAACACTTCTATATCATTTTGAACAAATACTTTATTAATTTTCCCTTGCTGTCCTAAGTGTGAATATACTCGGATATTTCCCTCGTCATGTACTTCATAATCAAAAATATCAAAGTGATTCTCTAAAAGCATCGTCGCTCTATTGTCATTAGACACTTGAAACTCTAAATATTTTCGATTTATTTTTCTCAGATTATCAAAAGCAATCTCTTCAAGGAGCTTTCCTTCATGAATAATTCCCATATGATCTACAAGCAATTCAATTTCAGAAAGAATATGGCTTGAAATGAGGATAGTAATATTTCTTTCTTTTGCAAGAGATTTTATCATTCTTCTCATTTCTTTTATTCCTATTGGATCTAAGCCATTTACCGGCTCATCTAAAATTAACAGTTCAGGATAGTGAAGAAGGGCTCTTGCGATTCCTAATCTTTGCTTCATACCTAATGAATACTTCCCTACAAGCTTTTTTGTTTCATTTTGGAGTCCGACAATCTCTAAAGCCTCTTCTATCGCGTTTTTCTTTTTAACTCCCATGATTTTCGCATTAATCTGAAGATTTTCTCGTGCTGTAAGATTTTCATAGAATCCAGGGACTTCTACAATCGACCCAATTCGACTAAGAATCTCCTTCTGATTCTTAAATAAATTTTCTCCAAAAATTTCAATTTGTCCATGCGTTGGTTTAATTAAACCTAAAAGCATTCGAATAGTGGTAGTTTTTCCTGCTCCATTTCGTCCAAGAAAACCGTAAATTTCTCCTTGATTGACTGTAATATTAAGATGATCAACAGATTTTTGGGTTCCATATATTTTCGTTAAATTGGTTGTTTTTATAATAGCACTCAATGCGGATACCTTCTTTCAATAAAGCTTATGTACATATAATAATCAGAAGGTTTTAACTGCCTCTGAACTATTTCTTAATAGTTCCTTAATTGCGTTTAGATTTAGGGAATGATACGATAAATGTTGTTTTTTCCCATGGAATGCTTTCTACCCATATGGATCCACCATTTTTTTCGACTAACACTTTTGAAATGGCTAATCCCAACCCGCTACCAGCTATTTGTGAATTTCTTGATGGGTCTACCCGATACATTCTTTCAAATACATTCTCTAAATCAGCTTTAGGAATCCCAGGACCTCGATCCCAAATATGTATTTGATATTCAGCCCTTGTTACACTCAAGTCTATCCCTAAAACCTTCCCTTGTTTTCCATATTGCAACGCATTCTTTACTATATTGCTTATAATTCGTAAAATGCTTATGCGATCAGCTAGAACAGTGTATCTTTCATCAGGAATATTCACTTTGAACTCTATTTGATTTCGTTTTAATTCAGGTAGAAACTCAATTAATAACCCTCTTGTCATTTCAGCTAGATCTATAATTTCTAGTTTCATCGGAATTTCATCCGCATCTAATTTGGCCATATTAAAGATTTGATCAATCAATTCCTTTAAGCCATTTGATTTTTTAGAAATAATTTCAAGGAATTCATGCCTTTCAGCTTCTGAGGTAGCAATCCCATCTACGAGAGCATCGACATATCCAATAATCGATGTAAGCGGTGTTCGAATATCATGTGAAATACTAGAAAGAAGGCTTTTTCTAGCTTCCTGGGATTTAATTGCCTCAATATAAACTTGTTCATATTTTTCAATTAAGTCATTAAGTGAAAAAATCACTTCATTTAAAGCACTGTCATGGTTGGCAAATATTCTCGTCTTTAAGTTTCCATTGATGGATCGTTTGATTTCAACATCCATAGATTTAAGACGATTAATCAACTGAAATCTTTTCATTAATAAAATAATTGATAGGATAAAAAGAATGATGAATAAAATACTTTCGTACATCCCTAAAGGCAGGTTGTAAATGACAAGTAATGTCATACACACGAGTTGTAGGATTATTAATATCGAAACCTTATCAATCCTCATCCTTCTCACCTGAGAACTTATATCCTATCCCCCATACTGTTTGAATGAATTGTGGATTCGAGGGATCTACCTCGATTTTCTTTCTAAGCTTTCTAATATGGACCATGACAGTATTATCATCTTCTATGTACTGACTGTCCCAAACATTACGGAAAAGCTGTGTCTTCGTAAAGACCTGTTCAGGCTGTGATGCGAAAAATTTTAACAGTTCCAATTCTTTAGCTGTTAAGGAGATTTCCTCGCCTCTTACTAGAACTGTGTATTTTTTTAAATCAATAGATAGACCTTTATATTTAATGATTGTTTTTTCATTTGAAATCCCGTCGCTTCCTAAAATCATATAACGCCTCATTAACGCCTTCACCCTAGCAACTACTTCATTGATACTAAAAGGCTTTGTAATATAATCGTCGGCACCGATACTTAATCCTATGATTTTATCAATCTCATGATCCTTTGCTGTAAGCATAAGGATGGGAATATTCGTTTTCTCTCTAAGCCTTCGGCAAACCTCTATTCCATCTACTTTAGGCATCATCAAATCTAGTATGATGAGATTGTATTTATTTTCGTTAAATAGCCGAAGAGCCTCTTCCCCATTTACCGCGATGTCTACTATGTATAGCTCTCTTTCTAAATATCTCTTTACTAAGTCCCTAATTTCTTTATCGTCATCAGCAATTAACACACTAATTTTATCCATTTTTCTCCCTACTTCTTTCTATCTTAAAAAATCTATTTTATCTTCTTGGTATATAACTCAATCAAACTATTTTAATTGATATTTCTCTTCAGCCACTTGAAATATGTCTTTAATATACTGATAGCTGTGGAATTTTCCATGTTCGATCATTTCCACGATTTCTTGACGGGTTGCCCATTTTGCATCGCTTACTTCTTCTAGCTGCAGTTTACAATCTGCTATTTCAAAATCTTGTTTAATTAACCACACGTCACTTATACTGTCATTCTTCATTATAGTAAAAACCACTTGTGCGTTTGTCATATCTGCTTTAATTCCGATTTCCTCAATTACTTCGCGCTCACAGGCTTTGTAACTATCATCTCCTGCAATGGCTGCTCCACCAGTTACCGCCCATATATTTGGATTGGATTTTACCTTACTTGATCGCTTTTGAATCAAAAAATCTCCTTTACGATTTACAATCCAGACATGAACGACAAGATGGTATTCATTTTCTTCCAGTTTTTCTCCTCTAACAATTGTCTTACCTGTTTTTTCTCTCATCTTATTATATATATCCCAAATTTCCATTGTTGTCCTCCTCATATAACTGTTCAAGTATTGATTACTTCTCTAATTTATTCTTTTTTCCTGCTAATTTCATTCTATAAGTTGCGAAAACAAAGAAAATCAGGTCACTAAATTTTTATCTTAAGCAAAATTATGATAATGTTTATAGGAAACTAAATAAAGGAGGAATTTTTATTATGACAAACCAACATGAAAACCAAACATTACCACCAAAAACATGTACAATTGAGCGCCTTATTACCCTTCCTGCGGATATTAAACTAGTCCTTGAAGGCAAAAAAACGGCTACTCGTCGTAACGGTAGATATGCAGATGTAGGCGAGATCATGACTCTTGAAGGACATGACTTTGTTGTGGATAAAGTATATTCTCAAGCACTTGGTGAGCTAACAGATGAGCATGCTAAACAAGAAGGTTACGAAACTGTAGAAGACTATAAACAATCCATTCTTTCCTACCATCCTGGAATGCCGTGGTTACCACAAATGAGAGTTTGGGTACATGAATTTAGCCCCGTTCAGAAATAGTATGTTGAGAAATGGATATATTTTATCGAATTCTTATTTATCTTCACGTTAGTAGCGTTATCCTTTCTGTTGGGCCATTTTTCATTCTGATTCCCATTGTAAAAAAGTTGAAATCAGCTGAATATCAGGTTCAACAGGCTTACATAGATATTTTTGGGATTTCCATCAGACTTGTTAAACATGCGGGTCATGTTCTAGTTGGATCAGGAGTCTTATTGATTGCCTATGGTCCTTGGACATGGGCTACTTCTTGGGTTATCGCAACACTTGCTGTAATGTTCGGTTCCGTATTTTTTCTTGCACGCGCCTTTTCACCGGTATTGCGTAAATTTAACGATCCTGATGTAGATAAACTACATCTAATTGAAAAATTATCACGATCTGTTTGGATCTATCTTTTTATTCTTATGATCATGCTTTGGTTCATGGTCGCGAAACCAACTTTGTGGTAAGAAAGAAAAGCGCAAGCGCCTTGATTAGCCCCGACAAGCAAATGCTTCGCCACCCGGAAAGTCGTTCTTTGACTTTTTGGGTGGCGAACATTTGACCTCGAGGGGCTAGGCGCTGGAGCTGGACATTTTTCGAATTCCAAAAAAGTTATACTTTCCTAAAAAAAGTCAGCTTCCGCTGACTTTTTTAAACTTATTTTTTAAATAAATTGATTTCAATATCATCTGAAAGTGCATTTATGATCTCTTTGACATCTTCATGATTGGCAGAACCTTTTTTAGCTTTTTTTTGTATAGTCATAATAACTTTTTTTCTTTCCTTAAGCTTTTTCACAGCTATTTTCTTAGCCTGTTTTACTAGAAAGGGAGCGTCTTCTGTTTCAAATTCATTCATCACTTTAGATAGTTCATTAATTTCATTAACGATTAGTTTCTGATCGTTTGAAGTTAAAGATTCCTTTTGTTCAAGCCTTTCCATTTTATTCTTTGTTTCAGTAAATTGATCTCCAAGAGTCTCTGCTGTTTCTGTAAATTGATCTGATTTGGAAGCTGAAAAATCAAGGTCAACAGAACATCCTGTTAACATGAAAGCTAGTACCACCATTGATAAATACATCATCATTTTTTTCATTTATCCATCCACCCTTTATTTACTTTTTTGAACTAATACTTAAATATGTGTGATAAATCGCCCATAAGGTAAACGTAATTAGTAAACTATTTAAGCCCACTGCCCAATCTATAGGAAATCCGTAAAAGCCTATTTGGGAGAGCCTCACTGTTAAAAGAAGATAGCCCAGTCCTGAAGCCATGATGAAAAATAATATACTTAGACAAATTGAAATAAAGCGGAATTTTACAGTTTTACTATTCGTCCTCATCCTTTGGTAAATAGACCATGATAACCAAATAATTGATAAAGCACTTAAAATAGTCACTACCAACATAATGGTACCTGATAGTTTAAATAAAGGAATGGGGTAGTCCTTTGAAGCCGGTTCTTCTCCTAGTAATATCTGCAATATCCCTTTAGTAATTGTAAACTTCACTTCAGAATTGGATTCTCCGCTTATTAGAGCAACTCCTAATTCTTGCTCTGGCAAAAATAAAATGGAGGCACCAGAACCAATCGCATCCCCACCTTTATATAAAGCTGTTTCATTAGCTATCTTACCTACGGTAAAACCGCCATACGTATATTCCCAATCCTCTTCCTCCGAAGTAACTACCCCTTCAAAAGAGCGATTCAACGTGCTTGGATCTAATATCTGTGTTTTTCCATGCCCTAACATTGATTGAACATAACTGGCTAAATCTTCAGCATTTGTATAAATTCCCCCCTCAGGATCTTGGCTTTTTCCAAAGGTTTCAAAATTTAGCAGCCTATTGTTTCTAAATCCAAAAAACCAACTATATTCCTTTGCAATATCCCAATTCGTTTGATTTTTCAGGTTATGACCGTAAACCGTGTGTTGAAGATTCAAAGGTTGAAAGACATGATTCTTCATATAATCGTAATAACTTTCTCCTGAAACCTTCTCAATAATTAATCCAAGTATATTGAAACAAGTATTGCAATATTGTCCCTTCACTCCCGGTGAGTCGGTCATTTTCACCGTTTTTAATGATCTTATCGAGTCTTCAAGTGAATTTCTGTTCACTTTTTCGTTTTTAAACATGGACCCATCCGCGTCAAAACGATTGATTCCAGCTGAATGGGTGAGTAAATGTTTGATCGTTACAGATTTTGATTTTTCTTTATCCTTATAGCTAAACCATGGTAAATATTTTTGCACTGGATCATCGATCTTCAATTTACCTTGTTCCATCAGCTGGAGAATCGCTGTTGCCGTAAAGGGCTTAGTAACAGATGCGATGGAATAAATGGTCTCTGAAGAGGCTTTTTTCTTCAATTTTAAATCGCTATAACCAATTCCTTTTACAGCAATTATTTGATCTTGATAAACAATTGCATAAGACCCTCCCGGTATTCCTGCCTTCTCATATTGCTCTTTTACGTATGCTTCAACCTTTTCCAACTTTACTTGAGATAGTTGGTTATCATTCGCATATACTCTTTGAGTTAGGACTGGAACAAGGAAGATAATCAGTGAAACTAGAACTCTAATCTTTTTAAATATCATCTTACTAACCCCTTCTGAACTTTTAATGTTTCGTTCAAGTCTAACTTTACTGTTGAAAAGTCATTAAAAGTAGTTGCCAGAGGTCATAAAAAGGATAAAATAAGTCATAAAAAAATAAACCCCATGGTGAGGTTTATTTTTTAGAAATTAGGCTTTCTTCCATAGCTTTCATGATGGCGGATGATCGGTTTTTTACGTTTAACTTAGAGTATATATTAGATATATAGTTTTTTACCGTTCCTAAAGATAGAAACATCATTTCTGATATTGCCTTATTTGGTAATCCTTGAGCTAAATATTTCAAAACCTTAAGTTCCTGTTCATTTAATTGATAAGGGTTGTTTATGGAAGAATTTTGTCCATCTTTATCATAGACTTCCGAGCTCATTGCTTGAAAAACTTCCTTTGCTAAATGCTGTGGTACAAGAGAGCCTCCGTGAAACACTAATTCTATTCCTTTAATGAGAAAATCTGGATCAACTGCTTTAAGGATATAGCCCTCTGCACCAGCATGTAGCGCATTCCGGACATGAGTGATATCTTGGAAAGTCGTAAGAATGATAACCTTTATTTCTGGCCAGCGCTCCTTAATTTCCTGAGTCGCACGAACGCCATCCATGATAGGCATTTGAATATCCATTAAGATAATATCCGGAATATCGTTTTCACAGAAGCGAATAGCTTCTTCTCCATTTTCCGCTAACCCAATCACTTCGATATCTGAAATGCTCTCCAATACAATCCTTAAACTTTTTCGAATGAGTTCCTGGTCTTCCACAATCATTGTACGGATCATACGGTAATCAATTTCTCCTTTGCCAATGGAATGGTAAAAAATAATTTGGTTCCTTGCTCCGGATTGGAGTGAATTTCCATATTACCTTGTAAAACGGATAATCTGTCTTTCATAGAATTCAACCCAAACCCTGGAATTAATTTAGTTGTTCCTATACCATTATCCTGTATTTGAAGGGTAACAACTTCTTTATCAAAAACCAATGTTATCGAAACTTCCCCTGCATGACCATGTCTTTTTGCATTTGTTAGTGATTCTTGTAAGCATCGGATTAGCGTGAATTTCATTCTCTCGCCTAGTTCGCTTTCGACCCCTTCCAGTTTAAAGAGAACATTCGTCCCAGTGTGTTTCATAAAATCATTGACCACACTATAGAATGATTCAGAAAGAGTTTGATGTTCTTCTAAAGGTGATAATTGATGTATTGTATTTCTTACATCATTTAATCCTTTTCGAGCAAGATCGGAAATCTCCTTTATATATAATTCTCCTTCTTCTTTATTTGCTTTTAAAAGAAATGGGAGGGCATCCAAACTTGTGATGACAGAGGTAAAAATATGACCAACCGTATCATGTAAATCTTGAGAAACTCGATTCCTTTCCTCCATAATCGTTAATTCTTCGATTCTTTTAGAATATTGTTCTAGTGTTCTATTTTTCTCCTGAATGGATTCTATTAATTCTTTCTGTTTATTGTACATCAAAGTAACTTTACCCAAAGCAAAGCCAAATCCATAAAAAAAAGAAATATTGATCATTTCACCTAAAATATTATTCTCTTGATTGAATAAGCTACCTAGCCATGTCCCAATGAGGAAAAGTCCAACACCGATGAAAGGTCCGATCCATACTAAAGGCTTTCTTTGACAGATATAAGCTATGGTGATTAATGGTAGGTATAAAAAATCATAAATATCTGCGTAATGAAATTGATACATTAAAAGTAAAAACATACTGCCTGTTAAAATAGTTTCCGCCGCTAGATAATAATGAAACTTAATATATCCAGGCCGGTAAAATAAATATGGTACTAAATAAATCGAAATCACCCATATAAATAAGAACCATTTTGAATTAGTCGGGAAAAGATCAATAATCGTACTAGCATTATAGTAAATCCAAAAAGTCCGTACAAAAAATAAAAAGGTATCTAGCCAATTCCACTTTCGGTTCTCGTATATAAATTCCATATCCATCATCCTTATAATATTTCTATCCACTATTATCCTACTACCAAAATATTACTTCAATATCAAATTTTAGATATGACTTATTTATAGCTAGAAGTAACTTAATGTTATGACTTTAAAAAAATATAGTTAGGCTAAGCAATTCAATAAAACACATAAAAGGATGGTTAGGATGAAAATTAGTTTAACCCGTATCTTTACAATTTGTTTGATTAACTTTTTATTAAATTATTTATTGTTGTTCCCCCTAGGATTATATAAGTATTTAGAGACAAAGGACTTATCCGCATTTGGATTATTTGGAATTTTGATAAGTGCCGTACCTGTAATTGGAACTTTACTTTTTTATAAATTTATAGATAAAAAGTCATTACGTACATTAGGGTTTCATCTAAATAGAAAGGATTTATTATTTTCCTTCCTTTCTATCGCTTTAACAGTGATTCTGTATTTCATCTATATTATGGTATTGTCAAACAGCGGTGTCATCCATGCCCAATGGAATACAGAAGTATTTACGAAAGGGAGTTTTTATGGTCTATTTTTATTAATCTTTCTTTCTTGGTTTGTTGCGGCTTTTTACGAGGAGATTTTGTTCAGAGGATATTTTGTTGCTAATCTAAAAAAATTGAGTCCGAAAAAATTATATGTAGCTACTAGTATCATTTTTATGATTTTTCATATTTTCAGAGGGCTAGACCCGATTAATATTGTTATTTTAATGCTGATGAGCTGCGTCTTTTTATATATTTATTTACAAAGTGGCTCCTTGTTTCCTAGCACCTTCGCTCATTTAATCTTTAATTTTACGAGTGGTCATCTTGTTGGTTCAAGTGATATTTCAATCCTTACATTTAATGAGGATCCTGGCGTTTTTAATTTAATCATCATCGTTGTTTATATGATTGTACAAATTGTTTTGACAAGAACTATTTATGGGAGAAAAGTTAATAACAAATAACCCCAGTGAAAGCACTAAGGTTTTTCATTAGACCTCCATATAAAAGGGAAGATATGAAATCATTTCACATCTTCCCTTTCTTTATACTTTTTTGATAACTAAAATGATCATTAGTTTTAGAATCATAGTGAATTCTGAATTGCTGTTGCTGTTTCGATCAATTGATCCGCAAACTCTTTATCAATCTTCTTGCCAGATTGTGCTTTCGTTTCGTTGATCAATGCTTTTAAAATGTTCTTTTTCGTTTGCACTTGGTTAGCATTTTGTGCGGCTTCAACTTTGGACAGGAGGCTATCAGCTATTTTTCTATCGATTGCCTTACTATTAACTCCTGATTGTATGAATTCATCTAAATGTCCAAGATCCATTTTCACTTCAATCTTGATTACTTTGTTAGAAATATTTCCAGCATGGTCTTCTGCGGTGATTTCGACTTTGTGTGTCCCTACAGATAATTTGAATGGCTCTACTTTAATATCTGTTGACACGACATCGCCATCTAATGTGATTGTAATCTCTTTTACACCACTCAATACATCTTCTATCTTAATGCTCGCCGACAATTCCTCATATGGATAAATAGAAATTGAATCTGGCGCTGTGATTATAGGAGCTGTTTTGTCGATAGCGATTGTAACGGACTGAATCGCTTCCGCATTTCCTACTTTATCCAAGGAGTAAAACTCAACTACATTCCTACCATCTGCTGTGATAATAACCTCGTTTCCAGTAGTCCAAGTACTATTGTTTATTCGGTAAAAAGTATTTTTCACACCAATACCTTTGTCCACAGCGGTAAAGTTGATTTTTACATCTTTATTGTTAAAAAATTCGCCAACGACACCATTTGTATCAACTAACGTCACTGGTGCTTCGACATCTGTACTAATTCGTCCTTCTGCCTTATACGAGATCGATGTTACAAAGCTCTTAGCAAATTGAACGGATGCTTCAATATCCTCTGGACCTTGGATTACATTTTGTCCATACTGACTAATTAGCTTGTATTTTGCAGAAGTTTGGTTATACATATAATTGTTTACAACAAGTGAATACGTTTTTGCTGGATCTACTTTTTCACCATTTTCTAGGTAAAGATCTACGATTTTATTTGTTTTTGTATCCCAATTGTAGCGTGCTCCTCCTATAAAAGAGTCTGGACCATATGCGGGATTAATCATGGCATTTAAGATTTCTTCGAATTGCTTACCGGTTACATCTACTTTTACGAGTGTATTTCCAAATGGTTGGATATTAAACAATTCACCCCATGTAATTTCGCCTGCATTCAAGTTATCGCGAACTCCTCCGCCATTCATTAAAGCAAAATCTGCGTTCATCGCAAATTTCATTCCGTCAGCAATAAAATTACCTAGTGCATTGTCACCTAAAATTTCTTTCGTAGGATAACCTTTAAGCATTTCTTCTTGGTTGATTCCAACGACAGCATTTACCTTACCGGAAACAAGCTGTTCGTATTTTTGTAATATAGCTGACACAGTTGCATCTAATTGTCTGTTTTCTTGAATAACGTCTACGATTTCAGCTGATTTTTTTACAATATCCTTTGTGACAGGATCGATTTCCACATCAATATCAACAAAAGCATTCCCATATTCCCAAGCTTGAACGATTAGTTTATTATCGACTACAGCATTTACTTTTTTATGATTGTGTGCAGCAAAAATGATATCAACTGCATCATTTACATTGTTAGCTAAGTCCGCAATTTCACCGGAAGCTGAAGTGCCAGACTGATCCCCAGGTACGTGAGCAAGTACTACTATTGCTTCTACTCCTTGTTCCTGAAGCACTGGTACGTATTTGTTGATAGCCGTAGCTTCGTCTGTAAATTGAATGCTATCTACTCCAGATGGAATGACAATTTTCGGCGTTTCCGTTGTTACAACCCCAATGAAGCCTACCTTCACTCCACTAATTTCTTTAACTGTGTAAGGTTCAAGAACAAACTTTCCAGTATCTTTATATTCGATATTAGCAGCTACTGTTGGGAAGTTAATTCCATCATAGCCTTTTGTACCATTTGGATGGTCACCGCCATTAATCATGCGAAGTAGCTCCGATACCCCTTCGTCAAATTCATGGTTACCTACTGTTCCAACATCAAATCCAATTGATTCCATAATTTCGATGGTTGGCTCATCTTGTAGTAAAGCTGATACGGGTGAACTTCCACCAAACATATCACCAGAATGAATCATTAATGTGTTCGGATTGGACGCTTCCCTTTCACGTAAATAAGCGGCCAAATAATCAGCACGACCATATTGAACACCAGTCACCGTTGAAGTGACATCAATTTTTCCATGCCAGTCATTAACGCCTAAAAGCTGAAGTTGAATGTTTTCTGTTGGTGTTGTACCTTCTTGAGTATATCCATTTTGTTTAGCTTCTTCTTCTGAATTAAAGAATACACGTGCTTCCACTGGAACCGTTTCCCATTCAGCTGGGGCAACGTATTTTTTCGTAAAATAGTTACCTACCTGTCTAGTAAACCCTTTACCTTGCTCTCTAGCTCTAAATTCAAATGGTAGTTCCATTAGAGGATTTGCTGGGTTCCAAATCCCTAAACCAGCATCCTTCGCTTTTTTGACAGATTTAGAGAAAACTTCATAGTCTTCTCCAATTGGCCATATAAAATAAGTGGATGCATAACCTTTTTCGACCATTTCAATATTAACGTTAACGTTATCAGACTTGCGGATGATTTGTGCTAAAAGTCGTCCATAAGCGTCCATTGGCTCTTCACCAATTTTAAGACTGATTGAATCTCCAGCTTTCAACAACGTGTTTAAGTATGCTTTTGCTGCTTCACCGTGTTCTTTTTGACTGCGATCGGCTTCTGTTACAACTTTGTGATACGTTTCAGGTGTATCAATATTGACAAAACGAACTTTGGTCGTACCAAGAACTGGTGTTGTTAAGTGTACTGTATCACCATCTACTACACTCGCAACCGTAGAATCATATAAACCAGAAGCAACAGGTTCTGGTAGTTGTGGATCTAGGATCGTAAAGTCAGCTGCTTTACGAGGGATAAGTTGATATTGATCATATTGGCTTAATATCGCCGTTACTTCGTACCATTTACCTTGCTGCAAACCAGTAATATCTAATGATCCTTCCATGACACGTAGAATAGTAGATTGGAAGTTTTCATTAATAAAACTAATGTTATAGCCACCACCTGCTGAAACGGTTGGAATGCTACTAACAAACCCTGTTACTTTCACGAGTTGCCCTTCAATTGGTTCTGATTTAGAAACTTCTTGAAGGTCTGCAATGGTTATTGGTTTCGGATGTGGAATCTCAACATTGGTGGCTAATATTTCAATTCCATTTGCGATCGGTTGAATTTCCGTTAAGCTTTTATAGGAAGTAATCGAACCTGTCATTCTGACTTTCGTGCCTTCTTTTAATTCAGGAAAAGCAGAAGGGTCCATTTCAAAGACATTGATCCCTGCTGTTTCATCTTGGATATAGGTGGATAGCTTGCCACCGCCGATTGCCGAATTGTCAGCCGTTACAACACCTTCAATGATGACCATTTTCCCAATCTTTGTTTTTGCATCGGCAATTTTAATAATGCCTGTCCCTGGGTCTGGATCAGGGTTTGTTCCAGAATCTTTACCATGTACTCCTAGATTTGCAATGAAATCCTTTGGATTAGTATTCCATTCTATAGAAGGATCAAAAGAATCCGTTGAATTTTTATCGCCTGTTATTATAGAATCTTTTCTAATAAGAGTATGGTCTACCGTTAAAAACTCACCAGTTCCCCAACCTGTACCTGGATCCATGCCTACTTGTCCGAAAACATCAATAATGGTGTCATTCTTTTTTAAGACGATGGCATCATCGCCATTGAAATTGGCCACAACAGATTTTAAATTAGTCTTCGCTAAAATTTCTGCATTCGCTTGGCTATTTGCTATTACATAAACACTACCGCTTGCTAGACTTCCTGTGAGAGTTTGCTTGTTTGTAGGAGTTGTCGCACCATTTGAATATAACTCTACACTATACCGAGCTAAATCAACCTCTTGCCCAGTCCCATTGAATATTTCAATGGCTTTGTTATTTGAGCTACCCTCTAAATACTCAGAAATGAATAAATCCTCTGAAACTACTAATGATTCTTCTGCTTGTCCACGAATCGAAAAGGCACTAAAAAAATGAGATAGAACGAATATTGCAATGGTTAGTAAACGAAGAAACTTATTTTTGCCTCTCATGCATATCCTCCTTTTATTTTTTCATTATCAAGATAATCATAAGCGGAGAATATGAATTAAATAATATATTTTTGTAATTTTTTGAAAAACAGTTATTTATTACTACCTCTTGATAGTCAGATAGTCATAAAAAGACTAGATGAACATGTACTTTAAATACTCATCCTAATTTTCTATAACTAACGCTTCGAAAATGACTTTTAACCATTCTTTTTTAGCAAATAAAAATAAAGGAAGTCATCCAAATGAGAACGACTCCCTACTCCCGTTATTTCTTTATAATATCTACCAAATAAGCATAGCCATGATTCACCTTTACTTTGGCTAAAATTTCACCTTTAGCAGAAGCCTTTTCCCAATCCAATCCTGTGTTATCTTCAACAAAATACTTATCTAAGCTGTATTGGATATAGGCAACCTCAATCTGATCAACATTTTGACCAATGTATTCCAGTCTTCCCTTTAAGTAAATACCATTCTTTGGCTTATTAAGACTAACTTTTGTCGGGGTGTAGACCCCATTCTTTTGTTCCAAAAGAACATATACTTTTAAAGCATTCGCACCTTTTTCTAATTCTGATACAACTTCAGGCTCGACCAATTCCTTACGTACTTCTTCTGCTTCATATCGTAAAGTCACATAATCGCCACGAAATAAATCAGATGGATCAACAGGAACGGTTTGAAGAATAATTTCTTCTCCATTCACTAATGTGATTAAAGGAGTCAAGGTCATACCCAAAAGAATTAGGACGGGAAATGTACAGGCAATGATTAGCTGTTTTAAATGCTTGTTCATGACATGCCCCCTCCTTTTTTTCTTTTGTTTTCAAAATAAAAGCCAAATCCAAGTAAGAGAAGACCACCGATAATAAACACAAATGATTTTGGTAAAAACGCAAATGAAATATCAAGATAGAAGCGGAAAATCATAACACATAAAAGGATGATACTGAATAGGCTGCCTTTATGAATCAAGTAAAAAAGAAACATTATATACACGATTGAAAACGGAATATACATCCAATCTGCTGGCCAAATTTCCCCAAAGGATAAAGCAAAGGCTGCTGCTCCATGAACGAGATAACCTAAAATGACGTAAACATTTCTTAATTTTACTTTTGTTAAAACAAGTGCTATACCGATCGTTAGGTAAATTAGACCGTAAATATAAAACATTCCATCTTGACCTTGGATAAAAAAGTTCAGTATGGTTCCGATGAAAACAAGTGATATCACACCTGTTATAAATCCAGTTATCTTTGAAAAACCAATTTTTTCATTTAATAGATGGATAGCTATCATCCAAAGAAGTATCCAATAAGGAATACTGTTACTGGCCCAGAATATTCCATTGCTCATATAAATAAGGACAAAAAAGGATGCAGCCATCAAAATCCATTTATCTTTTAGTACCCATGCTAAGGGTAAAATTCCAAGCGACCACCATAAAAAAGCATCTTGAAAATCACCGCCAAAGTGAAACATTTGTCCAATTAAAAAGATTCCTGCTCCATAGACAAGGGTACCTAAATAATAAAAACTTTTGGATGTTTTCGGATAATTGGATTCCATCTTATATCCAGCCAGATTAGAGCTAATAAACATACCTAGAATAAATAGAAATTTAGTTAATTTTCCTATTTCCCCCCAATTACTCGCAATAAAGCTTAGAATTCCAGCTCCGATTAAAATCGCACCAACATATAATAATGTTCTCGTAAAAGAAAGACCTTCTTCCACTTCATAAAGGTCTTGAATTTCATTTGCCCGACCACTCGGAAGAACTTCAGATTCTTCTAAAAATTGAAGCTCTCTTTTTAAGAATTGATATTCCTTTTCCTTTACCACACGCTTAGTCATCATCCACGCTCCTTCCACGTATATTTTTCCAAATTTAAAAGCTTTTCAATTATTATATGCTACATGATTCTCTATTCTCCATAATTATGAATAATATGCTGCTATTACTTAAATTTTTATGAATCAATTCGACATTACTTTGAATAATTTTCCCAATCAGTTTGATACTATCCGAAAGGAATGAAATGGAAGGAGTAAGATTCATGAATTTCAATTCTTATTGGTATTTAGGATTGGGGAGCATAAGTCTTTTTCTTCTATTTTATGTTCTCTATAAAAAAAGAAATAAACCTGTCATTCTGCTTTTCCTTGCTATGGTCGGTGTTGGGTACATTATCGAGGGTGTGATTTATAATTTTCTCCATAGTTACCAATACTTTCCGAAAATAATTAAATCTAATCTTGTCTATGATAGCGCGGTTGGAGCAATCGCTTCAAATGCTTTAGCATTACCCGTTGCAGCTACTTTCATTGCCGCTCTTCGGAAAAATTGGTTTTGGATTTTTGCCCTTATCGGACTTTTTGCAGGGATTGAGTGGCTATTTTTAAAGCTTCAAATCTATTCGCATAATTGGTGGAGGACGGAATATACAGCACTAGGACTTCCATTTTATTTCATGACAGCTAAATGGATTTATCAAAAGATTTTACAGCCTCTTAAAGATGTTAAGCATTTTATCATACTATTTCTAATTATCGGTCCTATTGCAGCGAGTTTTAATTTTACTCCTATTATGCTTTTCTCGAATCGATACTACCAGCTTGGTTGGTTCGATAATATATACTTAGATACGACTGCTTTTTCTGCCATTTACTATTTAGCTGCTTGCCTTTTATACATTGTATTAGCCAAAACGAACTGGAGATATAGTTGGTTAAAATACGTCATTTCAGTGGTTTGCATTTATTCCGCTAACCATTTGCTTAAAAAGTTGGATATACTGCACAGCCTGGTTTGGTGGGATATATGGTATTACCTTCTACTTTCAATTGTCATCTTAAAGATTACTATTTTTATAAGTAGGAGGTTGTCTTTTAGATCATGTTAAATATAGATTTTAGGGGTGTCCAAAAATATACTGGACACCCTTTCCCATTCAACCTAGATCTTAAATTTCCCAATTATCTGCTGTAAATCTTCAGCCATTTTTGATAGAGAGATGGACGAAGAAGTGATTTCCTCCATTGTTGCTAATTGTTCCTCAGTTGCTGCTGAAACTTCCTGAGTGCTGGATGCGGTCATTTCTCCAATTTGGGTAATATATTTCATCGATTGAACCAATTGCTCCGAACCAGCAGCCATTTGCTGTACAGCTGATGAAACTTCTTGTATTTGTCCAGCGACTTTACTTACTGAACATTCAATTTGAGTGAATGAATCACCGGCTATATTAATAACCTCAATTCCTGCAAGTACTTCATTCGTTGCAACATTCATGGACTTTACAGCTATATCCGTTTCCACCTGAATACTCGTTATTAAATGCGAAATTTGTTGGGCTGAGAATGCGGATTGTTCTGCCAACTTCCTAACCTCATCTGCCACTACGGCAAAGCCACGTCCATGTTCCCCTGCTCTAGCCGCTTCGATCGCTGCATTTAGTGCTAATAGGTTTGTCTGGGCAGAAATCCCCGTAATCGCATCAATGATTTGACTAATTTCTTTCGAACGATTACCTAGCCCTTCAATGACTTTAGCCAGTCCTTCAACTGTTTGATGAATCGAATTCATCTGCTTCACGGCTGTTTTAAGGGCTTCTCCTCCTTCTTCTGCTTTCTCAGAAGCTTCTAATGCTGTAGTCGAAACCATTTTGGAGTTACTTGCAATTTGATGCACTCCAGCTGCCATTTCACTAATGGTTTGTGAAGTTTCTTCTAAACTTTTAAATTCTTTATCTACCCCAACAGCAATTTCTTGAACTGTAAAAGTGATTTGCTCAGAAGCTTTACTTGTTTGCTCAGCACTCATAGATAATTCCTCTGCAGTTGAGGCTACATAGTCTGAATTAATTTGTACTTGCCCAATTAAATCGCGTAAATTGGAAGACATTTGATTAAAAGATATTGCTAGATTGCCAAGTTCATCTTTATTTTTCACTTTTATTTCCTCATTCGTAAAATTCCCTTGTGCAATTTTTCCAGCTGCGTTCGTGATTAAAATAATCGGTTTCGATATCATTTGACCAATGAAATAAGCAATAACCATTCCAATTAAGATGGAAAGAATGCTTAATAGTAAAACAACTTGTTTGATAGAATCAACATCTTTGGAAGTCGAGCTGTTTCCATCATCTAATACGACTTGTTGAAAATCACTAAACTCACTAGCCTTTTCACTAAATCGGTTAACTATTTCACGACCTTGATTAACAACCATTTGGGTATATTCTTCTGGTTTGTTAGCTTGTTTTAATTGAATTACATTATTCGCAAATTCGCGATATTCCTTTTCAATATTATTTAGTTCATTTAATAATTCTTTCGCTTTGGAAATTTTAATCATTTCCTCTAAACGATTACTGGTATTTTTATATTCTTCACGTGCATTGTTATAATTTTGCAAAGCTTTATCATCACCAATGATTAAATATCCCCTTAAGCTTGTTTGTTCTTCTTTAGCCGCTATTTCAAGGTCTTTAATCATATTTAACTTTTTAGCTTTATCATCAATCAAATTCGAATAATTATTATCAACAGCTGTGATCTGAAAAAATGAAACAGTCGCTAATACTACTAATTTAAGTAATACAGCCAAAAATCCACCAAATAGTTTTTTTCGAATCGTCATTTTCATCTTAGATGTCACCCTTTTTGATGTTGTTTATAAAAACTATTGATAAACCCAGTAAAAATACATAAAGAATTCATAATTAAAGCATTAATCATCGAACAATTAATTGTAAAATGAATATAGATCCTATTTACTATTTTAAAGATTTTCCAACATTAAGTTCGTGAAGTTTATCACATATTATAAAAGTATTTTAATATAATTTACATAATTGACATAAAACAGTTTAAATGGGGGGAGAAATACATGAATAAAGTATTGCAGCTACTTCCGAAGAAGGAGATAAATCAGGATATAACAAAGGTTTTTCAAGAGTTAGAGGATCTAAAATTTGCATTAGATCAATCAGCTATTGTCGCTATTACAGATACGTCGGGAAAAATACTTGATGTGAACGATCAATTTTGTAAAATATCAAAATATAGTAGAGAAGAATTAGTTGGTAATACCCATAGAATAGTAAACTCAAAGTTTCATACGAAGCAATTTTTCAATAAAATGTGGGATACGATTCGTTCTGGACAAATTTGGCGGGGGGATATTCGAAATAAGGCGAAGGATGGTTCCATCTATTGGGTTCATAGCACCATTATTCCCTTATTAAATCGATACGGAGTTCCAGATCGATATATTTCCATTAGGAATGATATTACTGAACGTAAAATATATGAAGAGCAGGTAGCTTTTTTTGCATATTATGATGAATTGACCTGTTTGCCTAATAGAAGAAAATTCAAAGTGGATTTAGAAGAAAAAATGAAAGCTCTTAAAGAAACTGATTTAGGTCTCTCTGTCATTTTTTTAGATTTAGACCGTTTTAAATATATTAATGATACTAAGGGACATTCCTTTGGTGACTACGTTCTTAAAACAATTGTTAAACGAATGAATGATCAATTAGATGATATCGGACAAATGTACCGCTTAGGTGGAGATGAGTTTACCATTATTTTGGATAGCTCATCCTATAAAGCAGTCGATCAACTTGCAAACCGACTTTTAGAATTATTTCACACTCCGTTTACGATTAAAGGCGAACATTATTTTCTTTCATTAAGTATGGGCATTAGTATTTTCCCTTATCATGGTGAGGATATGGACTCACTTGTAAAATATGCTGACGCAGCCATGTATCGAGCAAAAGAATTGGGTGGAAATCGGATTGAATATTATACAAATGATATGATAGACGATATTAAAAAAGAAATGGAATTAGAGCACGAACTTAGAAAGGCAATGGAGAACGAGGAATTATATCTCGTTTATCAACCAAAAGTTGATCTTGCAAATCAAAAAATCGTAGGGGTGGAAGCTTTAATTCGCTGGAAACACGATGAATTAGGTATTATTTCCCCTGCTGAATTCATCCCTTTCGCTGAAAAAACGGGACTTATTGTACCCATTAGTGAATGGACTATAAGAATGGTTTGTAAGCAAATCATAAAGTGGAATCAAGTGGGCATTCCACCTATTCGTGTAGCAGTTAACATTTCTCCTATATTATTTGAAGAAATCCATTTAGCCTCTTTGATTCAAAACATTCTTGAAGAAACTGAAGTAAATCCTACATATCTAGAAATAGAAATAACCGAAAGCGTAATGAAGGACCCAGAACGAGCCCTGACTACTTTAAAGGAATTAAAATCTTTAGGACTTCACATTTCAATTGATGACTTCGGTACGGGATATTCATCCCTAAGTCATTTAAAAAGATTTCCGATTGATACGTTAAAAATTGATCGTTCTTTTATATGTGAAATTGGGTATTCGTATGAAGATGATGCTATGGTAAAAACGATTATCGACATGGCCAATAATTTAAACCTCAACGTTGTGGCAGAAGGTATTGAAACAAAAGAGCAGCTAGCCTTCTTATCAAAACATCAATGCACACAGGGTCAAGGATATTTATTTAGTCCTCCCATAAAAAGTAATGAAATGAAGAATTGTTTTTGATCAATATTTTAAAATTCCAAAGATGAAATCGGTATAACCGATTTCATCTTTTTATATAATTTTGAAAATATTCCTATAATTGTGAGTTGTTTTAATGTAAAATTAAGGATATGCTCTTGAAGGGAAATGGAAAATCTATGCTTAAAGTAAAGATTTTTATTTTTACATTATTTATTATTTCTGCAATCGTAGCCTTTGGTTCAGGAAGTTTGATCAATGAAACCGATGTGTATGTTAAAGCTTTGCTCATCTATTTGCTCTTTTCTTGCATCTATTCTCATCTTCGTATTACGAATAAAAGTGGAAACACTTCAATAGAGTATGGTATTGTTTACAGTTTGTCTTTTGGAATATTTACTGGTCCATTAGGGCTATTTCTATTCGAAACTATTTATCGGTTTATTGTCTATTTTAATAAAAAAAGAACGAATACAGCCGATCCCACCGAATTTATCGATACGTTTTACAATATTGGTGCCTTTACTTTAAATTGTTCCATTGCCTATTATTTGTATGAGTATTTATATCCTCACTTCCAAAATATTCCTTTTGGTTTTTGGATGATCATGATTTTATTAGTTTGCGTAATTTCCCTTCTTTCAGACATATACCTTACCACATTTTTCATTATTGAGGGAGAAATCAAAACTTTTAGAGAGGTTATTGATTTTATTAAAACTAGAAGTGTTATGGATATGGGAAAACTAGCCTTAACAAACGGACTTCTCTTGCTTTTTCTACAGGAAGAAAAATGGGAAACTATATTTTGTTTATTTGTCCTCAACTATATTGTTAGTCGATCTTTTATTTCGAAATCACAAAACATTCAAAATAAAATTGAACGAGACAAATTTGAACAAATGGCTTATACAGATTTTTTAACGGGTGTTCATAATCGGGCATTTATGGATAAAAAGATGTCTGAGTTAAATGAAACTAGTGAAATAATCGGGATCATCGTTGCCGACATTGATAAATTTAAAAGCATTAATGACAATTATAATCATGCTGTTGGAGACCGTGTCATTCAACATTTTTCTACTACTCTCAAAGGCTACTTAAATAAGGATGACTTTTTATTCCGAAGCGGTGGCGAAGAGTTTACTATTTTTCTAAGAAATAGAAATTACGAACAATGTGAGGAGTTAGTAGAGAAGATTCTTCATGGTATTAAGAACAGCTCCGTAAATGTCCATTTTAAGAAAAAGGAAATTTCCATATCCTATACAGCTTCCTTTGGTCTATATTACTGTATGCTCAATGAAGAAATATCTATTGAAAAAGGCTATGTCCATGCAGACCATTTGCTTCTACAATCTAAACAACTCGGAAAAAACCGAGTAACTGTGAAAAATGGATTAGCAAATGGGAAGATTGTTCAATATGAAATGGCTAGGGTTTAATGGGCCGTGGGCATCATGTGAGTGGATGATGCCCCCTGCTTAAAATATAGAAAACAATTGCTCTAACTATTAACACAAATGGCTTCTATTCTTCCTTCGGCATCTTACTCATATCCATATACAACATATTCCATCGATGTCCGTCTAAATCAGCAAAACCGAAACCATACATCCAGCCTTGGTTTTCTCCTGGCTCAGCAAATATTGTCCCACCGGCATTCAATACTTTTTTTGCCATTTCATCGACTTCTTCTCTGCTCTCAGCATCAATGGACAGTAATACCTCCGTAGCTAGTTTAGTATTGGCAATTTCATTTCGAGTAAAATTTCCGAACGTAGCATCTGGAAATAGCATTACTGTAGCATTATTATCCCCGATAATTAATTGCGCTTGGTCGCTATTACCATGTCTTGTATTTATAGCAAATCCTAGTTTTGTAAAAAACTCTATCGCTTTTTTCATATCTTTTACCGGCAAATTGATCCAAAATTGTTTTGTCATTCATTAAGTCTCCTTTTATTTTTTTAGATTTTACAGACACATTTGGCACCTACTCGTTATTGGTTTCCTCCTTTATTTTTTCGAAACATTGGTTCAAAACTGTCTTATTCGTTCATACTCTTCGTAATTTCCTCAAAACTTGCATCAGTTACGGTTTGTAAATCCTGAATGCCCATTTGAAGCTGAAGACCGATTTTCCCCGCACTCACTACAATCGTTTCTAGCTCACTCGCACTTTCATCAATAAATGTTGCATATGCTTTTTTCATTCCAATTGGTGAACAACCGCCTCTTATATAACCTGTCCACTTTTGAATATCCTTTACTGGAATCATTTCCACTTTCTTTTCGCCAGCCGCTTTTGCTGCCTTTTTTAAATCAAGCTCCAATTCAACTGGAATGATGAATACAAAGATTTCTTTATTACTCCCTTGTGCTACTAATGTTTTGTAAACAAGCCTTGGTTCCTTATTGATTTTTTGTGCTACAGAGACGCCATCAATTTTTCCATCTTTGTTATCATATGTAAGAATTTGATAGGATACTTTCTTCGTGTCCAATATTCTCATTGCATTTGTTTTTCCTTGTGCCATTTTTATAACTCCTTACAACTAACTTTTCCTTACATTATATAGCCAAAAACCTCTACAAATGTGTAGAGGCTTCTAAAAATCTATGCCTTTTTCATTTTAATTTTAATAAAAGTCGTAACACCTGGGAATAGAAACCACAGAATGAGCGTTAGAATTATATCGATGAACAGGATTAATCCCCATGATGAGCTAGATCCATGTAGTATCATTCCAGTCAGTTGAAGTGCAAGAAAAATAGAAACGATCCATCGAATCATAGCCATTCCACTGGACAGGACGAATACCTCACCGTTCATCTCCATTTGATTATGCCTGAACAGGTTAAGTGATAGATAAATTGTGATCAGACTCATTAGAAGGATACTACCGCAAATAAGAAACAATGAATATCCTGTCTCTAAATGAAATCGATCACTTAGATAATAAAATAAATTCAAATGATCCATTAAGTTGGAAAGACTCTTCCCCATCATAAGCTTTGTCCAACTTGAAAGATAATTTGGTGCAAGAAGCAGTACGGTAGCAACGATTGAACTTGCAAGCGGATGACCTGTAACAGTTGCTGCCAGGATGCACAAGCTAAAAATCCCTATCAGCACACACATGATTAAAATAAACCGAAAAGTTAACTCCGTATAAGACCAATCCGCACCCGTTAAGAGTCCTAAAATGACTGTTACCACATAATAAAGTGCCACACCGCCTAATATCGCCCCTATTCCTGTTACATATTTTGACAAAAATATTTGCGATCGACTAATGGGAACCGCACAATAGGCTGGTAAAACTCCTAAACGATCCCTACTTATGAGAAAAGTTCCGAACCCGATTGCGGCAATAACTGCCACTACAATAAAACTGGAATAATTGCTTCCTTGTCCAGTATAAAAATTTAAAACATTTTGATGCCATTCGTCGAAAGGCTCCATATCATATCGATAGCGAAAGAGTAACGCAATTGCTTTAAACAGCTGTTGAAAAAGAACATTAAATAGGATGTCAAAATGTAATACTACTAAGAATAGGAGGATGATACGTCTGTTAACTCGCCACTCCCTCCATAATGGTCCTTTAATCGAGTACCAATGGTTCAAAACCATACCCCTCCTTTTTAAATGTTTGGATAACAATTTCTTCTAAGTCAATATCCAATACCTCTAAAAAGAGAGGATTTGCCGAACGGACGAATTCTATTGCTTTTTCGGGCTGATTATTCGTAATAAACGTATAGATTTTCCCTTGTTTGTATGTACGTAAAAATAGCTTTGAATCTATTAAAGCTGCTGGTATTTCTTCAGGAAAAACGGCTTGAATTTTTTTTGTATGCTGTTTCATATCGTCTATCGATTGCTGTAATAAAATTGCCCCTTCCTTCATGATAGCAACATAATCAGCCATTCTCTCAAGATCCTGACTCTGATGTGTTGAGAATAAAACCGTGGAATCTCCAGAGGCAGCTTCCTGCATGATGAGCTGCATAAATAATTGCTTCATAACAGGATCTAACCCATCTGTCGGCTCATCTAATATTAGCAACTTCGGTCTAATTGAAAGACATAGCAGTAATGAAAGCTGAAGCATCATCCCTTTGGAAAGATGCTTGACTAAGCGACTCTTTGGAAGTCCAAAGGTGTCCATCAATAATTGACTTCGCTTCCAATCCCACTGGGAATATAGCTTTGAATAGAGTAAGATCGTTTCCTTAACAGAAAAAGATGGGGCAATCGCTGACATTCCAGACGAGATAAATCCAATTCGATCACGTGCTTTTCCAGAAGGATCGATAATCGACTGCCCCAATACATAACCTTGCCCAGAAGTAGGTTGATAGATTCCCATTAACATATTGATTAAAGCACTTTTCCCGGCACCATTGGGTCCAAGTAAACCAAAAACAGACCCTTCTGGCACTTGAATACTTACGTCACGAACCGCCTCTACTTTATGAAAATGTTTCGTAAGGCCTATCGTTTCAATTGCCAAATTCATTTTTAGTTTCCCTCCCCATTCGATACCAATTTTTCACCTGTTTTTCTATGATTTGAAGCAATTCATCCTGCTCAATTTCTAAATAATAGGCTTCCACTAGTAACTTTTCAATCAAGTCTTGTAATGCAACTTCTTTATCCAAATTCATGGCATTGTTTTGCCTTTCGGCGATAAAGGTACCTCGGCCACGAAAGGTTTCAATAATACCTTCCCGCTCCAACTCTTGATAAGCTTTGGCTATCGTATTCGGATTAATCGCAATTAGACTAGCTACTTCTCTAACTGGCGGAAGCCTCTCACCAGGGGTAAGAATTTGTTTGGCCACTGCCTCCTTGACGCCGTCAATTAATTGCTGATATAACGGCGTGTTTGACCTTGGATCCACTTGAAACCACACAGAATTTTCCCCTTCCACAAAACATTAATCCATTGTCTGACTTAACTCGGATGCTACTGATCGGCTGCTAACTCGTTTTGCCAAAGGTAATACGACGATACTTATGAAAAATAAGATCATCACTATTACGAAAAGTAACTCCCGATATGGTATCATCATTGTACCATCAAGGGCAGTAACAAAGGAATAGGACAGTATTAAACCAGTGAAGAGCCCAATGAAAATGGCTGCAATAACGAATAGGAAACTTTGTAATGCGATGATTTTCATTAAACGTTTAGGTGTAATAAAGACTGCCCTCAGAATCGCGAATTCACGACGTTTTCCATGTATGATCGCACTCATCGTATTCATCATGCCCATCATACCGATGAATAGAATAATACTAATGATTGACCAAAAAATTACCATTCGCTGTCCTAGCTGTTCTTTCACTTCCGCTAAAGCTGTTTGTTTATCAGAGATTCGCATTTCAGGATACTTTCTTTCCAACGAACTTAGTTCATCCTTTATTGTAGATAGCTCGGATCCATCTGTCTTTATAATGACTTTATAGACAGAATTCTCATTATTCTTCGTTAAATATTCACGAAAAAATGGATTATTCCAATCGACGAGTAAAGGTTCATGACCCTTGATGTCTGTTTCATACCCTGGCACCTTCTCAATTATTCCTGCAACTATAAATGTGCCAACTTTCCCACTAAAACTGTCTGGTGTTAGTTGAATCTGATCTCCTAGTTGAAGATTCCATTTTTCAGCTTCATGACGTGGAAGAAAAATAGCATTTTCTATGGCAACTGAGAATTTTGGAATAAAGCCATTTTCCGAAAGTTGCTCCAAATCTCCCATCACAAAACTTGTATCCCGCCTATTACCTTCTTTTTCTAAATACCCAGCATAATGATTCGTACCGATTGGGAAGGCGTATTCTATACCTTTGATTTTTTCAATATCTTTTCCAATCTCATAAGGAATCGATGACCTCATCAAACGATTGCTTTTTACTATCAGATCTCCTACGTATTCTTGATCAATATTTCGGACCATTTCTGATTTCAATGCGAAAATGAAAGACAAAACGGCAAATGCAAGAGTGATTGACAAGGCAATAACCATTACAGTAACGGCACTTTGCCTGCGTTGTTCAACAGCCTGTTTAACCGAAATTTGTGCATCCGGTCCAAATATTTTTTCCAAAAGATATCGACAGCAGCTGAAACAAATATTCATGATTTGTGGTGTGCACATGAACATTCCTAGAACAAGTACGACTCCACCTATGACTTGAAAAAGAACTTGGTAACCATTAGAAACGTTGATCAATGAAGTAGTAGTGAAAAGGACAACTCCGATTAGTGAAAATCCAATTCCCGAGAACGGAAATCGCTTCGTATGATGATCGTTCCAATCAAGCAGACGTATCGCTGTAATCGGAAGAATTTTAGTCGAACGATAAGCCGGAATAAGAGCAACAATAGAGAATACAAGCCAACAGAGAATTGCGATGAAAACGATACCGGAAAAATGAAGCTGACCATTTATCATTTCAACGTTAAGCCATTTAGATAGGATTTTTCTAAGGACGATTGGCAGTATGCATCCGAATACCGTCCCAATGAGCACACCTGCAGTATGAATGATCATTGTTTCGGTAACAGCAACCTTTAATAATTTGCTTTGGGAAAATCCGATTGCTCTTAGTACAGCTAGTTCGCGTACTCGTTCCCGTAATGATATATGATAATTACTCAAAACGAGTAGCAAACTTGCCAGCAGAACCAAAACACCTAACCCATAGCTCAAAAATTTCATGTTGTTAATATTTTGTTTAGCCTCATCAAGTGAATCCAAATAATCAACATCTAAATCTGATACTACTGAAGTTTTCAATGAAGATGCGATTTCGTACTTATCCACCCCAGTTGGTAAATCTAGCAGCAGCATTGTAAATTGATGATCTAATCCGAAAGCTTTTTGAAGGGACTCCAAATGAAAAAATATGATTTCAGCTCCACCATTATTTTCTGGTAATACTTCCGCTACTTTCCAAGTCTGTGTGCGACCACCATGAAACGGTATTTCTGCTAAATCACCCAATCCAACCTGAAGCGTCTCAGCCAGATTTGCTGGAATAACCGCTTCACCTGCCTTTAAGTCTTGATTAAATTTGTATAAAGACTTCACAAGCTGACTATTGTCTACTCCAAAATAAAATAACCCAGTAGATTTCCCTTGATATTGCTCGAGATATTGATGGGGATTCACTAGCGTTCTTCCCGAGTCAAGAACATTTGCTTCGTCTTCAATTTCTTCTACTTGTTTTTCACTTAACAGTTTTTTATCATAACGGTAACCTACCATCATATCCGTCTTTCCATAGAGGTCTGTAATTTGACGGTCTAATGCCTCATTCATTTGTCCTTTTAAAACATAAATACCAATCAATAATGCGACGGCAAATGTCACTCCAATGAAGGAAAATAGGGATCTTTTCCTTTTCGCCCAAGTCTGCTTCCAGCCTAAATGAAATGTATTGTAAATCATGATGATGTTACCTCTTGGTTCGAAAGACTATGAAGAATTTCCAAAATAGCTGAAACCGTTTCCTGATTGACGGATGGTTGATTATTTATCATTTCTTTCACGATTTTTCCATCCGAAAAAAAGATTACTCGATCGGCATATGTTGCCACCATTGGATCATGTGTGACAAGTAAAATCGATTGGTTCATATTTTCCTTCATCGAAACAAGCAGTTGTAACATTTCAGCAGAAGTCTTTGAATCCAAATTTCCTGTCGGTTCATCCGCTAATAAAATCGGTGGCTGGTTAATTAATGCTCGTGCAATCGCCACTCTTTGTTGCTGACCACCTGATAATTCACCGATGCGATGTTTCGCCCGTTCAGTTAAACCAACCATATCTAGCATCTTATATGTTTTTGATTTCATTTCTTGTTTGCTTTCATTTCCTAAGAGTAACGGTAGAGCAATATTTTCTTCGGCAGTTAAGGATGATAGTAAATTAAAAAATTGAAACACAAATCCAATATTTTCTTGACGGTATTTAGTAGAGAAAGGTTCCTTAAAGAAATTCTCCATCCATTTTCCGTTAATAAGTAGTTTCCCAGAAGTAGGAGCCTCTAACCCACCTACAATTTGTAAAAAGGTGGATTTACCCGAACCACTTGCCCCCATAACCACAACAAATTCACCTTTATTTAAAGTTAAACTTACTCCATTAAGTGCCATTACTTTTGTTTCCCCTGCGCCATATTGTTTCACTATATCCTGTACTTCCAAAACCGGATTCACAGTAACACCTCTAATTGTATTATTTGTACTATATTATATAGTACAAATAATACAATAATGGATACTTACAGCATTTGTCAATGAATTAGTTAATGCTAACTTTCCATACACCGAAATGGAATTTTATAGTAAAATAATTAAATAGAAAAATGATAGGGGAGATATAGATGATCAATCATTTACCTAAGGTAATGTTAAGGGATCTATTACTAGATGATGTAGAAGATCGTTATCTCTGGTGTCTTGATGAAGAAGTAACAAAACATCTTAATATGCCAGAAAAATACCCTCCTTTTAGCAAAGAGGAAACAAAAAATTGGATTGAGATGTGTATCAATAAAACAAATGGCTATGAGCAAAAAGCCATTTTAAACGATGAAAACATACATATTGGTTGGGTTGATTTAAAAAATATCGATAAATTAAATAAACATGCTGAATTAGGTATTGCTATCGGAAATAAAAACTATTGGGGTAGAGGGTATGGCTTAGCTGCCATGAAGGAAATGCTGAGTTTCGGTTTTACTCAGTTAGATTTAAATAAAATCTGGCTGCGGGTAGAAGTGGATAACCACAAGGCTATTAAATCTTATAAACGGATGGGCTATGTCGAAGAAGGAATTTTAAGACAAGATCGGTTAAGAAAAGGCGAATTTATTGATCGATTGAGAATGAGTGTTTTAAAAGATGAATATATGGATTGGTTGATGAAATAAACGATGCAAGCTCCCACTTTTGGAGCTTGCATCTAAAAAAGATAACATACAAGATTGCGTCCGTTTTGTTTTGCTTTATAAAGCGCTTCATCTGCCTCTTGAAAGAGTTGATTAGAAAGTTCCATCCCTTCATAATAGGTAGCAATACCAACAGAGACAGTTAGCTTAATCGACTTTTCGTCTGAAATTTCAAACCGCTGCTCCTCTACTGTCTTCCTAATTCGTTCGGCGATAAAGACGGCTTGTTCTTTCGTACAGTTTGGTAAAAGAATCGAAAACTCTTCCCCACCGTTCCTTGACACGATATCTCCATCTCTAGTTAAACTTGTTAATAGGTTCGCTAGTTTCATGAGAACCTCATCACCTGCTTTATGACCATAAGTATCATTTATTAACTTGAAGTGATCCACATCTACAAGGCAAATGGCACAGTCACCCTTTTCCTCAGCTGTTTTCAGCAGCATCGAATGATAAAAATAATCAAAAGAACGAACATTATAAAGTCCAGTTAAAGCATCTCGTTGTGAGCTTTGTTTATAATAATTATATAATTCGCTATTTCTTCGAATGTATCGAACGAAAGAAAACGTTAATATTCCGCCTACAAATGTACTAATAATATGAAAAAATGCCGCATTTAGAACCTTAGTGAAATCTTCAGATACGATATAAAGAGCAATAGAATAAATCGTTTGGGTGTATATCAATAGCAATAACCATTTTTTCCAAGAAGAAATTTTTAAATAAAGTGAAATCGAACTAGCCCCAATAGCCATTGCAATCATCATAAATAAGGAAACAATCGAGGAGAAATTAAAAGCAATTAAAAAACGCCCCACAGAAATCACGATTGCAGCAATAAAGGTTGGTAAGATTCCACCATAAAACGCAACTAAAATGACTGGAATATGTCTCAAATCCAAAATTGTTATATCACTTACTTGGATACTATAATGCATTAATATTATCCCTAATATTCCCGCTATCGTTCCGTCAAGAACTTTCACTTTCAAAGGTGAGGTTAACGTAAGACGATTGTTTCGAAAAAGCTGGTGCCAAATAAATGTAAAAGACATTAAAATCGATATATTCACTACTAAGTCACTTATCATTTAGCACCTTCCTCTTAACCATTTCTAGAAAAATTGTATCATAATATGGTAAATATTTTTATACCTATTCTTCCCTAATACTTTCTAAAACCTTCAACTCTTCCTCTATTCTTTCCATTTCATCAAGTTCATTTATTATTGCTTCTAATTCTTGAATATTTTCATCTAATTCATCCACTTCTTCAAGAAGTTCATTAACCTCTTTCTCAAGTTCCTCTACTTTTGTTATCTCATTTTCTAATTCTTCTTCATTAGAAGAAGTGTCTACCGGTCTTTCTTTGTAATCAATTAATTGTTGATTATCTGCCTCGATGATTTCTTTTTCAACTTCTGAAGGTTTCATTTGCTGATTAGTTTTATGTTTAACTTTAATACTTGGAAGAACGACTATATCCGGTTTATTCTGTTTATCTGAATGGATGATGATTTCTTCTATTATTCTCGGTTTTAGAGGTAATGTCTTAACTTCTATACTGCCTGAAATAAGAACAAAAGATAGTATTATGGATAGCACTATACTTAAACGGACTTTCATCCATATATTCCCCTCACATTCCTTCATTTTGCGAAAAGCTCTACTATAAAACAAACCTTATCCTCTAGTGGAATAACAGAAATACTCCCTTTATGTAAATCAACAATTTGCTTACAAATCGTTAAACCCAATCCATTCCCTTTTTCATTTCGACTTTTATCCGTTTTGTAAAATCGGTCAAATAAATAAGGAAGTTGATTGGAAGGGATGATATTTCCCCTATTGATGATGGTAATTCTAATTTTGTGACCAATTTTTATTACCTTGATCTCTATATGCGATCCTCGGTAAGAATATTTAATAGCGTTATCAAGTAAATTAATAAAAACCTGTTTCATTCGATCAATATCGACGAGTGCATAGACGTCTTTTTCCATATCCTTTATAAATACAATTTCCTTATCTTTTGCTTGCAAACTTAACTGTAATATACTATTTTCCAACAATTCAGTTATTAATATGGAATCTTTATGTAGAACGACTGCCTTCTCCTCAAGAGCAGAAAGATCAATCAAATCATCCAGTAACTTACTTATCCGTTTTATTTCTTGAATAGAGAGGTTCAAAAACTCTATTTCTTCCACTTCACTAAAAATTTGATCTGTTATCCCCTGCATAGTTGTACGAATAGTTGTTAATGGTGTACGTAATTCATGCGATATTTCTCCTATAAATCTTCTTCTACTCTGCTCTATTTTAGCTAGTTTATTTGCCATATGGTTAATGGAATCTCCAAGTGTAACAAGCTCATCCCTACCCTTTAAAACGATTTGCTCTTCAAAATGACCTTCAGAGATATGCTTAACCGTTTCACTCATCGTCACGATTGGGGCTACCATTCGTTTTGCGAGTATGAACGATACGATGACAATCGGTATGATTAGTAATAGTACCGATAATAAAATAATGTTATTTATTTCATGAACGAGTCCTTCAGCTTCCTGCATGGGAGTATATAAAAATATGGCTCCTTTGTTTTCATGATGAAGAAGAATTGGGATTCCAACAATAAACATTTTACTTTGTTCATTTCGATGAAAAGTGAGTTCCTCAATTCCTGATTTCTTTTCTAAAACATCATCTATCCATTTTTGAACTTTTGAATCTCCATTAGCAAAAAGTGATTTTCGTTGTTCTGTCACGATACTGACTTGGATATTCTCTTGTTTTTTTAACTTAAGTATCGTTTCTTTTAATTGCTCTATTTCCATTTCCCCATCAAGGAACTTTATCACATCATCATTCAAGTTCATCGCTTCTGATTCTAATGTTGTCCGTGTTCGATCATATATTTGTTTTTCAAGTAGGAAGCCTATTAATAAGGAAAGACAAAATAAACTTCCCACACTGATTGATAAAGAAAGAAGGAGCATTTTTTTAAAGATAGAATTTATCATCTAGTAGCGACCTCAAGTTTATACCCTACGCCCCAAATTGTTTCTATCGAAAAAGATAAATCTTTCTCTACGAGCAATTTTGATCGCAGGCGTTTTATATATAAATCAATTACTCGATCTTCCCCTACAAAATCCCAACCCCAAATTTTATCTATCAGTTCTTCTCTAGTAAAGACACGATTAGGGTATTTAACTAGGAAGACAAGTAGTTCGTATTCTTTTCTAGGAAGTTTTATATTCGCCCCGTTTACCGAGATTGAGTAGGTAGACGTATTAATTTCTAATTCACCTAAACGGATAACACATTTATTTTCATCTATTATTCGATTTGTCCTTCTGAGTATAGCATGTATACGTGCGACTAGTTCATTAGGATCAAATGGCTTCACAATATAATCATCAGCACCTATTTGCAATCCATCTATTTTATCTACAGTTTGTCCCTTAGCTGTCACCATAATAATTGGGACATTAGATTCTTTTCTGATTTTTTGACAAACGACCAATCCATCTATTTTTGGTAGCATTAAATCTAAGAGAACTACGTCCACCTTTTTTTGATGAAATAATTGAAGTGCTTCCTCTCCATCATAGGCAAACTCGACATCAAATCCCGCCCTTTGTAAATAAGCGCCAGTTACCTTACAAATATTTCGATCATCATCTATCATTAATATTTTCTGAGTCATTTATCAGTTCACCTCAGTGTATAGCTATCTTTAAATTATACTTGTATTTTGTTCATCCTTGTTTATCATTTACATTAAAAATAAACTAAAAAAGCCTTATCCATAAAGAAATGGTTTAAGGCTTTTCATATTTCTATCAAAGCTGGAAATTACTTTTGCTGTAAAATATCTCCGATTACGGTTTTTTGAGCAAGTATTTCTTTTTTTAGAATCGTAATCTGCTCAGCAAGTCCATCGGCTTCTACTAAATAGGCATGAACTTGTTCTTTATTTCCTTGCTTTTTGCTTTGTTTTGCATGTTGAATAATCGTATCTAGTTTTTGCTTCAATTGGTGGACAGTCTCCTGTTTGGCTTTTAATGCTTTAGTAATTGATTTCATTTGTTCTTTTAGTTTTTTCAATTCAGATTGATACTGTTTTATTTTATATATATCAGGTTGGATTAAGGTCATTTTCTTTTCTATCTCTTTTTGATTTTCTGTAAGTTGTATTTTAAGTTGTTGCACTTTATCTTTATCTTTATTTGTCTTTGCTGCTTTTAATTGTGCGCCTAATTCTTTATTTTTTATTCGCAGAGGCTTCACTTCTTCTAGCACTTGTTTTACACGGTCTTTAACATCTTTAGGTATAGTTAACTTATATGTCTGAAGGAGTTGTTTGTTTAACTCAGTTTGAGTTTTCAATTGTTCATTTACTATCTTTAGTTCTTCATAAGAAATAGACTTTCTTATGGTTTGTTTCTTTTCACTGATGTTTTCTTGTGCTCCAACAGAAATGCCGCCAAATAGTAAGCTTCCCACTAATATTGATGCGGCGAATGCCTTTTTCATTTTGACTATCCTCCTTTATCAATGAGATTTTATTTACATCCTCATAATAGCGGATAAATATGTCATAACTATGTCATTATTAAAAAAGATAATTTATAACTTTGAAAACTCCTCTACCAACTCATTAAATCGCTTAAGCGTATTCTCTATTGGTAATGGCGTTGTCAAATCTACGCCTGTTTTTTTAAGCAATTCTAGCGGATAGTCTGAACTACCACTTTTTAAGAATTCTAAATATGATTCCAGTATTTTTTTATCTCCATCTAAAATTTTCGTAGCGATATGGATGGCTGAAGCAAAACCAGTTGCGTACTTATAAACATAAAAAGGTCGATAGAAATGAGGAATTCTGGACCAGCCAAATTTTACTTCGTCATCAAATACGATTTCATTCCCATTATATTCTCTAAACAAGGTTTCATAGGTTTGATTAAATACCTCTACATTCAAAGGCAATCCTTGTTCAGCCATTTCATGTGTTTTCTTTTCAAATTCTGCAAACATTATTTGGGTAAAGAATGTACCCTTAAATTGGTCGATGAAATGATTAATCAGATGCTTACGTACATTTGGATCTTTTTCATTGTTTAATAAATAATTTATAAGTAATACTTCATTGACTGTGGATGCCACTTCGGCAACGAAAATACTATAACGTGCCGTTATTTGCGGTTGGTGCTGGGAGCTAAGTTTACTGTGAACACCATGACCACACTCATGAACCAACGTAAATAGACTATCTAAATTATCGCGGTGGTTTAATAGAATATATGGATGTACACCGTATATTCCTAGATTGTAAGCACCCGAACGCTTTCCAGGGGTTTCTCTTACGTCAATATATCGTGCCTCTTTAAATTCTTTTAACATATGAAGATATTCTTCTCCAAGTGGCGCTAGCCCCTTAAGCATCGTTTCATAGGCTTCCTCATAGGGAATCACTTGCTTAACCCCTTTAACAAGTGGAACATTCATATCATATTGGCGGAGTTCATCCAGCTTTAATTTATCTTTTCGAATCTGTGAGTAACGGTGAAGCGGTGCAATATTTTCTTTAGTTGCAGATATTAGATTTTCATATACTTCTTTTGGTACATTATCGCCGAATAACGCTTTTTCTAGTGCTGATGGATACTTACGGATTTTGGCCATAGTGACATTATTTTTTATCGCCGCTGAGAGCGTAGAAGCAATAGTGTTCTTAGATTCGACATATGGTTTATAATACGCCTTATAGGCTTCCCGACGTTTTTCACGGTCTTCATCTTCGATTAATTTAGAATACATGCCCCTAGTTAGTTCAACCTTTTTACCATTGTCGGAGGTCACTTCACCAAACTTGATATCGGCATTATTAATCATTCCAAATGTGTGGCTTGGTGCCGCAAGGGCTTCGCCTAGCTGAGATAGGATTTCTTCTTGCTCTTTACTTAATACATGGGCTTTATATCGGAAAGATTCCATTAAATCTTCTTCAAAATAGTTTAAACCCTTTTCTTCTGCTATGTATTCTTTTAATTTTTCTTCATCCAAGCTTAATAAGAAGGGCATGAAAAAAGAAGTCGCAGAGCTTACCTTTACACTAAGCCCCTTCGCACGATCCAACAAAGATTGGGCACCCGTTTCTCTCGTATCCTCATCAACTTTCAACATGCAGTAAGCATAAACATGATTAAACTTATAAGATAGCTCTTCTTGAAGTTTCAAGAATTGATACAAGCTTTGACCATCACGTATTATTCCATCAAATTTCTTCAGCTTTCCAGCCATTTCTTCAATTTGCTGAAAATCTGCTTCCCATTTGCTCACATCTGTATAAATATCTTCTAAGTTCCATTTTTCCATTACAGGCACTTCAGACCTGGAAGTATAAGTTGTCATGAGAATACTCCTTTAATATCATTAATTTAGTAAAGCAAAGATCTCATTTAGATTTTCGATTACAAACGTCGGTTTTGATTCTTCTTGGATCGATTTTTGACTTCTGTTTAACCAACAACTTTGGATCCCAACTTGGTTTGCGCCAAGCACATCACCTGTTAAAGAATCTCCCACATGTAATACTTCCTCTGGGGATAATCCACTCAGCTTTAACGCATATTCGAACATTTCACTATGTGGTTTATACGCTCTAACATCCTCACTAGTGATAACCCCATCCACTTTCAAGTGTAATAAATTAATGGCTTCCGAAATATCTGATTGATCCACATTTGACAGGATATAAATGGGAAGAGTATTTTTTTCAAAAAATTCGATAGCATCCGTAAAGATAGCCGGATTCTTCCATGGTGTAAACATGATTTCAAGTAATTCATCTTCATTGGCAGTCGAATTAAAATGAAGAAGGGTGTCTTTTAATGAGTTGGCACTGATCTCTCTTTGGGGAGAAAATTTTTCACCTTGGCAACTATTGATTAAATGGGTAAATTTACCCATCCAATAATGGCCAATTTCAATTGCCGAGCTTTCAGTAATTGAGTGTTCTTTAATTTTATGGCAGATTTTAATTAAAGATTCCTCATCCTCCTGCACTACCGTTCCGTAAAAATCTAAAAATATTGCTTTAATTGTCATTTGTGTTCAACCTCATTTCTAGCTTAATTGTAAGTTGTTTTTAATTTTATACCTTTTCTTCCCATTCTTCTATTAATTTGTTTTCCCTATTTCTTATTTATTTTCTTAAAATTTTATTAACTTTAACAAAAAAATAACCCCATCAAAACAATGGGGCTACACATTCTATCCTTTTGTTATAGATTTCTTATCTACTATCCCAATACGAATCGAATCAATCACTTTAAGTGCTTCAAACCCATCCTGAAAATTGGTCAAGTTAGCCTCTTCTCCGTGGATCGCTTTTAGAACTTCGTCGATAATCCAAGTTTCTGGCATGTCAACTTCCTGTTCTAATAATTCGTTTCCTTTTTTTGCGCTTTTTAGCGTTCGCCAATTTTCAATCATAAGTGTCCCTTCTGACCCTCTAGCAGTTAAGGAAACTATTTCCTCTCCATCTGATGGCCATTTTCCAAGAAGGGTAAATGGAATACCTCCAGCAATATCCATTTCTGCATTCACATCTGTTTCGCATCCCATTCCTTCATTTCCATATGTTATTTCTGAAGAGACAACACTGATTTCTCCAAATAATTTTCGTACAAAATGAATAAGGTGGATTCCTTGCTCTAATAGAAAACCGCCTTGCTCTCTTGTCATAATCCACTCAGTTTGCTGCCAAGTAGGTGGCCAGGAAGGATAATGCATTTTCAATTCTATGCCTTCTAAATTTCCTAAGTAACCTTCTTGAACATGCTTTCGAAAGGAACTGAAAACTGGAGAATAATCTTGCCCAAAATGCATAGCATTTATGAGACTTAACGAACTAGCCACTTCTACGAGTTTACTAGCATCTTCTAAATTATGGGCTAACGGTTTTTCGCATAATACATGTTTTCCTGCCTGTAAAGCATAGGTTGCTATTTCCTTATGTAAAGCGGGTGGTGCAGCAATATAAACAAAATCAATAGGAGCCTTATCGATACAATCTTTGTAATTAGTATATCCGGCGGTACTCAATTGATCGGCAACACTTTTTACCTCATCTTCGCATATATCGCATACAGCTGTTATTTTAATTTCATTATTTTGATAAAAGTGTCCGATCGGATGAATAATCTTCTTACCAAAATTACCTAGGCCAATAATTGCCATTTTCACTGTCAAATTCACCCAACTCCTCTTGTAAATTCTATGATTCTATTAAAAAGTCTTGAATCACTGCCATAAATTTTTCTTGTTCCTCTTTATTCGGGGCATGCCCTGAATTCTCAAACTCAATATAGACTGCATGCGGAATAAGTGCAGCTATTTCTTTTCCTTGCACAGGGGGATTCAACCCATCATATTTCCCATTAATTACTAGAGTAGTAGCTTTAATTTTATGCAAGGATGATCGAAAATCAAATCCTTCAAGTGCTTTATTTGCTGCCACATTTTGTTCTGGAGTCAGCGAAGAATATTCCGTAGTCTCCTTCATTGATTTTGCTAATGCAGGAAGATTATGGAAAATATATTTAGATACATACATTAATTTTTCTTGTTGATTAAGATTTACCATTTCCTCGGCATACTCGGATAGTAATCTCATCATAGATGAAGTTTCTCCATTCGATTTTGAAGAAACAAGTACTAATTGATTGATACGCTCAGGCACCTTAATTGCAACACCTTGGGCAATATAACTTCCCATCGAAATACCAAGGATACTTGCTTTTTCAATTCCAAAGTAATCCATAAATGAAATGACATCATTTACATGATCTTCAAGTGTATATGTCGATGGCTTTTCCGATTTACCATGGCCACGCGAATCTAATGCAATGACTCGAAAATTCTTTTTCAATACTTCGATTTCATGTTGAAACATCATTATGT
This sequence comes from Bacillus sp. CGMCC 1.16607, assembly GCF_042683745.1. Classification (NCBI taxonomy): domain Bacteria; kingdom Bacillati; phylum Bacillota; class Bacilli; order Caryophanales; family Bacillaceae; genus Bacillus; species Bacillus sp. CGMCC 1.16607. The sequence continues at coordinate 47,534 of NZ_JBHUJX010000022.1, read as the reverse complement.
TTCCAGCTAATCCATGTAGTAAAATTAGTGGTACTCCAGTTCCCTCTTCTTCATAATTAAGATGAATTCCGTTTATTAATATAGTAGCCATACAACTTCCTCCAAAAAATCATAATGAATGTTCGTTTATCGGTAAGGCTGATCCCACTGGAAAATCAGACATAAATAGAATAATAAAACTAAAAAGAATTAGACAAGAAGTCCAAAGAATCAACGATTTCCAAAAAATATTCTTTTTATCTTCCTTCCCCCCTCTTAACAGCAAGGCAAAGATAATGAAAAAAACAATAAAAATAATTGGTAGAAAAACCTCATTTTCTACTAATCTATTTCCAGAAAAAATATTACTAAGGGGCCAAATAATAGACATCTCTATAAGAAACATAATAATTTAGACTCCTTTAATAAAATATTTAGAAAGGAAAGTTGAAAAATCAGCTTCCCTGTTATAACCTCACATTATCAATAAAAAACCGCATATGTTTCTTCATTAAGTTTTCGATTTCACTCGTGTCCAATTGATCAAAACGGAGCATGTTATATTCAGCAAGCATCGAAAACATTGGGTACTGATATTCAGAAGCAAGAAAACGTGCCTCAAGTGGTTTAATCATCTTTTTTGCTATAAGTTTTTCAAAGACAATCTCTAGAAAATCCAAAGTAAACTTTATAATATCTTGTAAGAAAATATCTCTAATTTTTTTACAGCGATAATGCTCAATATAGAGAATTCGCCAGTATTTTTCATTTAACGGCTGGTCGATATGTTTTTTAAAATTCTCAAATCCTTTTTCGAAAAACTGCTCCAAGCCTAAATTTTCTAGTATCGCATCTAACATTTCAACAGGGGGAACCGTCTTGGAAAACTCTTCAATAAATTGAATAAAGATTACATCTAAAATTTCATCTTTCGTTTTGAAATGATTGTATAGAGAACTTTCCTTAATCCCTACCGCTCTTGTGATCTCACGAATGGAAACCCCACTAAAGCCTTTTTGTGAAATTAGATCGATGGAGGCATTTAGAATTCTGTCTTTCGTATTTAATTTGGATAGTTCATTCATTTGCTGCAATGGATTCCCTCCTATCTAATGGGTAATTTTCAATCTTTACTTTTACCATTAAAAGATTAAATGCTACATTTTCTTCAAAACAAGCTAAATGACCAGATTTATCAAAAACAATTAATTCCTTCTTTGGTGCTTTTAAAAACCGATAGTATTCTTGAACTAAGTCCATAAATACAATTCGATCATGTTTTCCAGCAATGAAATAAACAGGTACTTTCACTTCAGGAACTAGTTCAAAAAAGTTCAGTGAAGTAATTTCATTCCATAGATGCGTTGAAGAGAATTGGAACCCCTTCATAAATTTAATCTTTTCTTTTAACGTAAGATGAGAGCTTAAGAGATAGTTAACATTAATGGACGCTGCATTCTTTTCATACGTAACACCATTGAACTTTGTTAACCAGGTTCTCTGTGTAACGAGGTGGTTAACGTCTCGATAAATTCCATTTTCAGGGAGGTGAATAGCCTCTAATTGACGAATTGCCTTCTGATTTTGATTCTTTCTAGCCGTTTCCAATGTGAATTGATATGATCTTATTTCTTCCTCTTTACGTAGGACAGGCTGATTAATTCCAATGAACGCATGAATGAGTTCAGGATGTCTTGATGTAAATAATAAACCGTATGCGGCGCCGACTGACTGCCCCATTATGAATAGTTTCTTTTGGCCAAATCTTCGAAGTAAGTAATGAACTAGTTCGTTTGCATCCGATAATATTTGATTCACATTCATACTTTCGGGTGAAATTTCTTTAGAAAATGACTTTCCAGAACCTCGCTGGTCCCAATTAACGACAATGTAATGTTCCTCTAGTTCGGCATTGTATTTTCGTTGAGCACCTGTTTGAGGGCTTCCAGGTCCACCGTGCAAAAATAGAAGTATAGGCATATCTTTACTTTTACCTTTGATCGTGATCCATTGGTCAACTCCGCCGATCTTTATTTTTTCCAACTCGGCAACACTATTGGGTATAACTTTACCATTTTGATCTGTAACTGGTTTTATATACCCACCAAATAACCATTTCAACATTTATTCCACATCCGTTTATCTAAAATTCATTTTATGTAATAATTATTTATATTTACTAACGTTCGTTAGTTATTATAACGGACGTCATCAAAGCTTGCAAGAATTATTTTCCAAGTTACTTAAATAAAAGCTCTGTTAAAGTAGATTGTTGATTTCCGCTCCAATCAACAGTGCAAATAAACAACACTGTTCTTTAACAAAGCCTAAATAAAAAAAGCCAAGCGCCTTGATCAGCCCTGACAAGCAAATGCCGTCCCAAAGAGGAGGTTTGCTCTTTAACCTCATCTTTTGGGCGCCATTTGAACTCGAGGTCGACAAAGGCGCGACATCCTGCCGGATTGTCGACACTAGTACATCCTGTACGTCGGGGCTAGGACGCTTGCGCTGGACGTGGATTATACAAGTTATGAAGTTATCCAAATCCGAGTATTTTATAATTTCCTAAACAATAAAAAAATAGGAAAGGAGCCATTTACTCCTTTCCCACTTTTTAAAATTTATTTACTTAAACTATGATTATGCACTCATCTGTTCAATAAATAGTCGTTTTAGTTGTTTCCTTGCACGATAAAGTCTTGTCTTTACTGTACTTGGATTCAAGTGCAGCACATCTGCGATTTCTTGTTCCTTTAAACCTTTACCAAGCTTAAGCCGCAGCACAGCCTGATATTCGTAAGTCAGTTTCCTCAAGGCACAATTAAGATGATTGCACAAATGATCCGTCTCCATTCCCGACTCGATGTCTTGCGAAATTTCTTCTCCTAAGTTCTCGAGCATCTCTTGCTCTATCGGAATCCACTTTTTCTTTTTTTCTTTGCGGACAAGGTCGATTGCTGTTCTTGCGGCAATGACGGATAACCAACTAGCCACTTTGCCATCGTCCTCGAGCGTTTCAGCCTTGTTCATTGCCTTAATAAAAGTTTCATGAACGACATCTTCTGCCAAATGTATATCTCTAGTAATATTAAAACTTATTTTATAAATCAGCCTATAATATAAGCTATAGACTTCTGTAATGTCTATTTTGCTCAACTAAATCCTCTCCTAAAATATCTTTAATTAGCCTTCTATTCTCAAAGAAATACATACTTTAAATAAATCGCCATCTGTTTCAATATCTAGACTTCCCTCATGAAGATCGACAATTGATTTCGCAATGGCGAGTCCAAGGCCAGAGCCTTCCGTATGACGTGACGTATCTCCGCGTTTAAATCTTTCAAATAATTCTTCACTTTGATCGTTTAGTTCATATTTCGAAACATTTTTAAAATAGATTAATGCTTTGTCATTTGATACTGAAACTGAAATATAAACCCGTGAGTTCTCCAATGAATAATTAAGGATGTTTCCTATTAAGTTATCAAAGACACGCCATAGCTTTTGACCATCAACCATAACATATATCGGCTTCTCATCAGTTGTTACTCGGAATTGTAGAGTAGATGAGGTTATTGTGTTATCATGCTCAGCAAGTGCCTGTTGTAAAAGCTGAACAAGGTCAACTTTCTCCTTTGTCAATTCCATATTTCCACTAGCCATTTTTGATACCTCAAATAAATCTTCAATTAACACTTTTAACCGTTGTGATTTCCGGTCAATGATTTCAAGGTAGGCAGATCGGTCTTCCCTTGAAAGGTCTTCTGACTTTAACAACTCCGTATAAGTAATAATCGAAGTAAGTGGTGTCCTAAGGTCATGGCTTACATTTGTAATTAATTCTGTTTTCAAACGCTCACTCTTTGCCTGTTCATTCTGTGATGTTTTTACCCCTTGCTTTAACAAATTAATATTGCTTGCAAGCGTTGCGAGTACAGAGTCGCCTGATACCTGTAAGTCTTCCCCTAAATTACCAACCACCAGCTCATTCGTTTTCTGGACTATTCGGTTAAAATATCCTACCTTCTTAATTAGAACCATCATGATTGGAATCCCAATTACACCAAGTAGAATTAAATAAAAGAGTAGAAAAAAAGGGTCTACCGTAACCATGATTGCTGCGAATCCTAAACTGAATACGATGGTTAATATCATAAACACCTGAGTACCTGTGCTCTGATTTAAGAATGCTTCTTTTAATGCCAGAAGTACTTTTGTAAAGAGCACCTTCGTACTCTTACCTGCTTTATACAAGATACCCTTTTCCCATTCTTCTTTGACATATTGCCAATTCTTTAATTCTGGAACGAGATACTTCCACTGTGCAACGGTAAGAGCCAAGAAAAACGATCCAATAACTAAAAAGAATAGGCTTTCCACAGCATCAAAAGGTATATAAAGTACATCAAGTATTTGGGTATTTACAAAAAAAAGAATAAGAATAGCTGCGATACCTGTTATGATGAAGAATACAACTCTAGAATCAACAGGAAGTTTGTTATAATGTGGCCGCCATTCCTCCACTACAGCGGAAATCGCTTTCGACTTTCGAGCTAAAAAGAAACATAATAATAAAGCAATAATACTCGAAATTGAATATACGATTAAAATGATCTGCTTTTGCTTATAGTTTTTGTACTCCGTCATGATCCAGTTTGATGATGATACCTCTTTTGCAAGTGCTATTTTCCCTTCAAATGCCCCATCTTTTTTTTGCATAAAAGGTTCGAATAAATCTTCATACCCAGTGGGGCCGAAATGGAGGAAATTATCTTTTGTTATAGAGTAATTTGTAATAAATAACATGTTATTTTGGTTCTCAATGGCTTCTGCTGATTCAGCTTCTGGTAGTTTTAAGTTGGTAAATACTTTTCCCGTTGCACTATCTTTTAAATAGTAACTAAATGCATCTTTGTATCTTTTAAAATCGTAATTGTAATTTTCTCTAGCTTGATAGTATTCTTCTAGTCTCTGTTCTTTTTCTTTCATTACTTTTGGTCTAACATGGTCATCACTTTGGAAGTTTTTTGTAATATCCTCAATTTTAGTATCTCGTTCTGTAGTGAAGGCTTTCGCGGCTTCTTTGTTTTCTGTATCCAATGCCCCCTGAATTCGTTCTTCATATTGGCTCTGTATATTGGCTATTTGCTCCGGCAGAGTTCCATATCGATAACGATGCTCATTAATTTCACTTTCTGATACGGTTAACGTTTTTTTCACTTCATCAAGAGTAGGGCTGTCCAGCTCAAACATACTTAAATATCCAACGAATTGATAAATAGAATCTTGAAACACATATGACTTAGAATAATCCCGATGTATGTACTCGCTGCCATAAGTGTACAGCGCCAAAAGACCGCTTAAACCGATTGTAAATAGAAAAGCCCAGATAGAAGTGATGATTTTATTTTTCGATTTTGTAACCAATTCCCCACACCACCTTTAAGTATCTTGGATTTTTAGCGTCTATTTCAATTTTTTCGCGAATTTTTCGGATGTGAACCGCTACAGTATTTTCCGCATTATAGCAAGGCTCTTTCCATACTCGTTCGTAAATCTCATTGATAGAAAATACACGACCAGCGTTCGTCATAAGTAGCTCAACAATTTTATATTCAATCGGTGTTAGTTTCACAGGCTCGCCCTGGACTGTCACTTCTTTTGCTGATTGATCAAGGGTTAGACCATTTAGATCTATTACCTTTTTGATCCCTTCATATGTACCGAACTGCACATACCTTCTGAGTTGAGACTTCACTCTAGCCACTAGCTCCATCGGATTAAATGGCTTTGTTACATAGTCATCCGCACCTACTTGAAGTCCTAAAATCTTATCGGTATCTTCACTTTTTGCACTTAATATAATAATCGGAATGTTTTTCTTCTCACGAATTTTATAAGTAGCAGATATCCCGTCAAGCTTTGGCATCATAATATCTAATATAATCAGATGAATGGGGTGTTCATTTACTAATTCCAGTGCTTCGATACCGTCTTTTGCCTTTAGCACAGTAACCCCTTCATTTTTTAAGTAAATTTCTATGGCGTCCCTAATTTCTTTTTCATCATCTACGACTAACACAAAATATTGATCCATTTTCACCCTACTTTCTTGCAATCTATCAATATCATAATCTTAAACGGAAAATCTTAACATTCATTTAGAATAATTCTTAAGAATTTCTTAAGATTAGAGGTTTTATGTAGGTGCTGTTAATGAAGTGATAGGATAGATAATGGTAAAAGCAGGATTCATGGTGACCGTTTCTTGACTATTTTAGAATTAATGGGCTTCATGGTGACTGTTCTTTAACAATTTTAGAAAACGGACTTCATAAAGGCTTTATAAGAAAGTTAAAAACAAAAAAACCAAGACACATTTTGAAATTAATCAAAAGTATCTTGATTTTATATGTTACTACCCCGTCGGCAGCTTCATTTTATCCATGATCGTTGAAAAATAAGCTTTGACGGTTCCAATTGCATGATTATGCTCATGAACTTTCTCATCAATTACTATTTCATCCTCATTAGCTTTTTCCATCAACTCTGGTTCATAGACTTGTTTTCCTGCCATTACGGAACGAATAGAACAAGCAAGTACCTCACTCGGGCTGTCCTTTAATAAATAACCATTTACACCTACTTGTAATGCTCGCTTATCATATCCATTCCGTGCAAAGGTTGTCATAACAATTATTTTACAACCTAATTCCTTCAATTCTTCAGCCAATTCGAGTCCACTTTCCCCATCCAAGTCTATATCAAGGATACAAATATTGGGTTGTAATTGGTGAACAAGATGAATAACCTCCATTCTATTACTAACCTGCCCGACCACTTCCATATCTTCTTCCAAATTAAGCAAGGAACCAATCGTACCTAGCAACATTTGCTGTTTCTCTGCAATAACAATACGAATCATGTAAGTTCCTCCTTATGTGAAAGCGGAAGCGCCTTGATCAGCCCCGATAAAGAAGACTGGTCGACTGGCGAGAGTAGCGAAGCCAGAGACCTAGTCGCACTTATGCAAACCGTTCTTTGGTTTGCCAAGCAAAGCTTGCCCATCCGGAAAGTCGTTCTTTGACTTTTTGGATGTCGAACATTTGACCTCGAGGTCGACAAAAGCTCGGGCGTCCTGTCGCATTGTCGACACTAGTACATCCTGTACGTCAGGGCTAGGCGCTGTAACTGGACAATTTGATGAAAGACTCCCCTTAGAATGGAGTAATAAGGGGAGTTTTTAAACTATGCTATACTTCTGGTTTTACCCGAACTGAAACGTTCTTTTCAGCAACAGACTTTACTTCTTTAAAGCTGATAAAATTCTTTCTATCTTCATCCCATAAACGGAAACGTAATGAACGTAAGCTCGTTGCTAGTGTGATTGTTGGGACATTCTGCAAAGGAAGTGTGTTATTGTGAACTTCTTCCAGCTTATAGTTTGGTACTCTAGGACTTAAATGATGAACATGATGAAAGCCGATATTACCTGTCAGCCACTGCATAAGCTTTGGAAGTTTGTAAAAGGAACTTCCCTCTACAGCTGCTTTCACGTATTCCCAATCTTTATCTTCTTCAAAATAAGAATCTTCAAAAGTATGCTGAACATAAAACAACCAAATACCCGCAGCTCCCGAGATCATGAAAATAGAGCCTTGGATGATCAGAAAAGTCTGCCACCCGATCGTCCAGCAAAGTAAAGTAACAGCTGCAACGATTAGTATATTTGTCAAATACGTATTTAGACGTTCCTTCCTTTTAGCTCCTTTTCGATTAAAACGATTAATAATCAAAAATTGATAAATAGGACCTAAACCAAACATCACAATTGGATTTCGATATAAACGATACGCAATACGGAGCTTCAAAGGTGCTGCTAAATACTCATCGACCGTAAGAGTCCAAATATCACCAGTACCTCGCTTATCTAAGTTACCACTTGTAGCATGATGTACTGAATGATCATGTCCCCATTGATCAAATGGAAACATTGTTAACACACCAGTAAACGTTCCAATAATTCTATTTGCTCGACGGCTTTTAAAAAAGGAGTGATGGGTGCAATCATGAAAAATGATAAACGTTCTAATTAAGAAGCCAGCAGCTATTATAATAGGAACGAGCGCTAACCAATAGGAAACAGATAGGCTAATAAAGGCCACATACCAAAAGATAAAAAATGGTACGATCGTGTTGATGATCTGCCAAATGCTTTCTCTTATCGTCGACTTTTCATAAGGGGCTACCTGTTTTCTTAAGTTTTTTGTATTTTCTAAGGTCATTTCTGTAAAACTCCCCTTTCTTCCACTTTATATTTTAATTATATAGAAAGGAAAAATTCATTGTAGTAGCAGATGTCATGCACATAGTATGATAAATGTCATGTAAGAAATTGAAAAAAAGCCAGACCACTGACGCAGTAAGGCTTTCGGAGTTTTTATGCTCCACAGCATTTCTTGAATTTCTTTCCACTTCCACAAGGACATGGTTCATTTCGGCCAACTTTGTCATTGTTTAATACTGGTTTGCCAGTAGATAATTTTTTATCCTTTTCAATATGTTTGCGGAACTGATATTCATTTTCTTCGGCAATTTGTTTCCATAATTTTAGATTTCGATGCTTCAATCCCATGACTTTATAGAATCCATACGCAGTCTCTTCAATTTCAATCATATAGGACTCTGGGTCATTTTTTAGATATTGTTCAATTTCGGGTAGAGCTTCTGTTGAAAGCTGCTGACATAAACCTTCAAACACAAGGCTTAGATCATCTTCATTTTCCACCTCGTTCATTAATTCCTTCAATACTTTCGTTGCTAATGGAGTTTTCGTACCACTTAATATAGATAGAGCAAAAACAGATGATTCTTCTTTCTTTGCGTAAGGTAAAACATACTCCACCACTTCGTCACTTTGGAATGAAATTAACGTATCCGCTATTTCTTCTAATAAAATATCTTCATCACGGTCAAGAAGGCTTGCCAATAATGGAATGTATTTTGGCAACTTCATTAATCCTATTAAATAGATAATTAATATACCATCAAAACCAAAGTATTCACTTTCCAGCTGTTCCTGAAGATTTAGATCGATTTCATTTTCAGCGATACTACCGTTCTTCAAAAGTGTTCTCGCTAAAAGTTTCGCACGACTGTATAATGTGTGGTTAAATTTAACTTCATTTTCAAGTTGCGCTAGTATTTCCCCATATTTGTCCCAAATTTCTTCTTCCGTTCCATTTTGCAAAAAATGATAAAAGTCGATCCCTTCCTTCTTGATATATGGCTCAATTTCGTTACGATACTTCAATGCCATCTCTGGTTCTAAATTTTGTAAAAGGTCCGCATATAAATATTTATTCGTTTGATCTCGTTTTTGTAATCCTTCGATAATCATTTGTACCGCTCGTTCGCTTAAAGGAAGTTTGTTTAAATGTCCTAAAATGAGCGATTCTTTCTTTGAAGAATGTAACGCTTCATTTAATAGCATTTCTGTCCATTCAGCTGGGACAAATGTAAAGTCATCTAAAATATGTAAGATAAATTTCTGTGCAAATAGATCATCACTAAGTAAAAAGGGCTCTATTTTTACTAAAAAGTTCATTGTTTAGTAAACCTCCATGGATTCGTATTTTTCAATTATAACGAAAAAATATTCTTTCTTAAAAAGGATTTTATTTCTAATCCAATTTCTATACAATAAAGATATTATTTAGATAATCGAATTAATATATTGAACTAAGGAGGAGGGAAGATACATATGGGTACGCCTTTGATAAAAGAATCATCAGCACCAATAGCGAAAGAAAAAATTTGGACTCGGGATTTTACCTTAATTTGTTTCTCAAACTTTTTTATTTTCATTGGATTCCAAATTACATTGCCAACCATTCCTCTATTTGTCGAAAAATTAGGCGGCAATGATCAGCTAATTGGAATTGTTGTTGGAATATTTACTTTTTCAGCACTATTGATCAGACCCTTTGCAGGCCATGCATTAGAGTCATGGGGAAGGCGCAAGGTTTACTTGCTTGGACTTGCTATTTTTGTTATTTCAGTAGGTTCTTATGGAATCGCCGGAAGTCTTTTCTTCCTATTTTTTATGCGGACTGTTCAAGGGATTGGTTGGGGCTTTTCTACAACGGCATCTGGCACCATTGCTACAGATATTATTCCTGCTAATCGACGTGGTGAAGGTATGGGGTACTATGGGTTATTCGGGAATTTGGCGCTTGCCTTTGGTCCTACTTTAGGTCTAGCTTTAGTGGGGAAAATTTCATTTACACAAATATTTCTAATCTGCGCTACCCTTGGATTGATTGCTTTAATCTTGTCATCTAGAATTCAATTTAAAAAAGCCGAAACAGTTAAAGTTAAAAGTAGTTCTAAAAAGTGGGATGTTTTTGAGAAAACAGCGATACGTCCATCCCTCTTGCTCTTCTTTATTACATTCACCTTTGGTGGTATTGCTGCCTTCCTTCCAATATATACGAGTCAGAAAGGAATATATGGAATACAGTGGTATTTTCTATTGTATGCATTAGCACTGATGGTAACAAGAACATTTGCTGGAAAGATTTATGACGTAAAGGGGCATAAGGCGGTTTTCCCACCTGGTGCACTTCTCATTGTAATTGCAATGCTATTACTAGGATGGCTGCCCAATAGTTTGAGTCTTTATTTAGCAGGTATTCTCTATGGACTAGGATTCGGAATGATCCAGCCCGGATTACAAGCATGGTCTGTGCAAGCTTCCCCACCCAACCGAAGAGGAATGGCTACAGCAACCTTTTTCTCTTTCTTTGATTTAGGAATTGGTGTTGGCGCGATTATTTTCGGGCAAGTTGCCTATTTATTTGGTTATCCAAGCATTTATTATACAGCTGCATTTTCTGTTTTCCTTTCCATTTTGTTATATTACTTTGTGCTAGGGAAAACTTCAGTGAAAGAAGCATAAATTACAAATCGATAGAACGTTCAAAGGATACCTCCCGAGTTGTTCTATCGATTATCATAACCATTATCTATCTTTATCCGTGTATTCTTTTATTTTTCTTTCTTCCCAATCGGAACCGAAATTACCAAAGGCAAACGTGGTTACAGCATGCACTAAAAGTCCAATTCCCCAACCTCCAAGTGGATAAATGAACCACCAATTCCCAGCATCTGAGCTCAAGTTTATAACAAAAAGCATAATATTTACTAAAACATAAACGGTTAAATGAATGTAGAAGGCTTTTAAGTTTTGAACCCTTTTTTTTGCCCTTAAATATTTTTCATCCCTTTCCATCGATATTCTCCTTCCTTGTAAAAGATTTTAGTCCACTAATACCCTATTCCGATATTTTTTGTAAGTTTCTAAATTTATTAATAACTCCTTTGTTTCCATGTTTTTTATAGCTTCTGTTTTTAAAAAAGCTAAAAAACACTTGAAACAAATTTCAAGTGTTTTCACTCGGAGCTTATTCTTTGATAAGTTCTTTCGTACTTCTTACAGTTTCAATCGGGCGAACTAATTTTTCAATTTGCTCCCGCTTTGGTTCCAAAAATGGCGGTAAAGATAATTTTTCTCCAAGTGTTTCATATGGTTCATCGCCCATAAATCCAGGGCCATCTGTTGCAAACTCAAATAAAATATGTGGAGCTACTCTTGAATATAATGATCCGAAAAAGAAGCGGTCCACAAAACCTGATGTTTGGAAACCGAAGTTTCGCAAATGTTTATCCCATTCATCAATAACAGTACGATCTTCTACGCGGAATGCAGCATGGTGAACAGTTCCAAAGCCTTGTCTTGATTGTGGTAGGCTTGCATTATATTCGACAACGACTTGCGCCCCATTTCCTCCTTCACCAACCTCAAATAGATGGAAATCTCCTTCTTGAGCAATTTCTTTAAATAATAAGACTTTTTCCATCATTTCTTTAAAATAATCAAAATTGGCTACACGAACAAAAATTGGTCCTAAACCGGTAATCGCATATTCTAAAGGAATTGGCCCCTTTTGCCATGGTGTACCTGAAGCAACCCCTTTATTATTTTCATCTGAAATTAATTGATACTGTTGATCATCAAAATCTACAAACGAAATTGTCTTTTTACCAAATTGCTCGATTATTCCTGTATGTTTCACTTCTAAGCGATCAAATCGTTTTGCCCAATAATCGATGGCTGTATCATTCGGGACACGAAATGATGTTTTGGAAATTTCATTTGTTCCGTGTACACCTTTTGGAATCCCAGGGAAATCAAAGAACGTCATATCCGTGCCTGCACTCCCTGTATCATCTGCGAAAAATAAGTGATATGTTTTAATATCATCCTGGTTCACGGTTTTCTTCACTAATCTCATACCTAAAACATAAGTGAAAAATTCATAATTTTTTTCTGCGCTACTTGTTATGGCCGTCACATGATGTATTCCTTTTAATCCATTCATTAATATTCCTCCGCTTTTTAAAAATTCTATTAGAGTTACTTCTATTTTTCCAAAAATACGAGTAAACAACGCATATAAATTTTTTATCTCTAAATTGAATATCTTTAATTCGAGATAAATTTACCACGAAGTTTATCAACTGTCAACTTCCTTAAAACTGATTTTTTACCAAAAGTGAACCTTGTAAACGTTTAAAAATAAAAAGAAAGACATTTATCACAGAAATTCCCATAACGAATGTCTTCCATTTTTTATACTTTTTTTACAAATTCAGACTTCAATTTCATGGCTCCAAAACCATCAATTTTGCAATCTATGTCATGGTCTCCATCAACCAAGCGGATATTTTTTACTTTTGTACCTATTTTTAAAACATCAGAACTGCCTTTAACTTTAAGGTCTTTGATTACGGTTACTGTATCACCATCATTTAAGACATTTCCATTGGCATCTTTAATGATCTTTTGATCTTCTTGATTTTCTGTCACAGATTCTAGATTCCATTCGTGGGCACATTCTGGACAGACAAAAAGACTTCCATCTTCATATGTATATTCTGACTGACATTTTGGGCAATTAGGTAGTTGAGACATTTTCATTTTTCCTCCATTCTATAAGAAAAGCGGAAGCGCCTTGATTAGCCCCGACAAGCAAATGCTTCGCCAGCCGGAAAGTCGTTCTTTGACTTTTTGGCTGGCGAACATTTGACCTCGAGGGGCTAGGCGCTGGAGCTGGACATTTTTCGAAGTTCGAAAATATTATGCTTTCTTTTCTTTTATGCTTATATACTGTCATAGTATTCTTAGATTGACAACCCTTGTTACAAAGATGTTATTTTAACGTACGCTTTAAAAATTCCTTCGTTCGCTCTTGTGTTGGATGGTTAAAAATTTGCTCGGCACTTCCTTCTTCTGCGATGACTCCCTTATCCATAAAGACCACACGATCCGATACTTCTCTTGCAAATTCCATTTCATGCGTAACAATTAACATCGTTAAACCCGTTTCAGCTAGTTCCTTCATCACTTTCAAAACTTCTCCAACCATTTCAGGATCAAGAGCCGATGTTGGTTCATCAAATAACATGACATCTGGTTCCATTGAAAGGGCTCGGGCAATGGCTACTCGTTGTTTTTGACCGCCCGATAATTGTTTTGGCTTGGCGTTTATATATTGATCCATCCCAACGACTTTCAAATATTTCATCGCTACTTTTTCTGCTTCTTCTTTGGATCGCTTTAACACTTTTACTTGCCCAACGACACAATTGTTTAAGACATTGTGATTGTTAAATAAGTTAAATTGTTGGAAAACCATCCCTAAGTTCGTACGATAAGCGTGAATATCGTGCTTATCATCCAAAATATTTTCACCATGATAAATAATTTGACCGCCACTTGGTTTTTCTAAAAGATTAATACAACGAAGGAGAGTCGATTTACCAGATCCAGAGGAACCAATGATACAGACAACTTCTCCCTTATTGACTGAAAAATCAATGTCTTTTAATACTTCATGCGTTCCATAGGATTTGTTCAAATGTTGAATATCAATGACTTTTTCCAAATGTGTTCCTCCTTCGCAATTTATTCTTTAGTTGGCGTTACTTGCCCATGACTTCCAATCATGCTATAACTTTCTGGTCCATCCAGTTTTCTTTCAAAATAACGTAGAATTATTGTTACTGTAAACGTCATAATGAAATACAATACACACGCAACAAAGAATGGCTCAAAATACTTGAAACTGATTCCTGCCACTGTTTTTGTTTGAAAATAAAGTTCCGTCACCCCAATGACATTAAGTACGGACGTGTCTTTAATATTGATGATAAATTGATTTCCTGTCGCCGGTAATATATTGCGGACTACTTGTGGCAATACAACATGAAGCATCGTTTGAATATGATTCATACCGATCGCCTGAGCCGCTTCAAATTGTCCTTTATCAATGGAGATGACTCCACCTCGCACAATTTCAGCCATATAAGCACCAGTATTGATCGAAACGATGATGATCGCTGCCAAGGTTCGGTCCATATCTAAACCAAAAGCTAATGCAGAACCATAAAAAATAACCATAGCCTGAACAATCATTGGTGTTCCTCGGAAAAATTCGATATACATCGTAAGAATGATATTGATCACTTTTAGAAATATTCTCTTAGCCTTTCGCTCGGGCACGGGAATGGTACGAATCACCCCTGCAACTAATCCTATCAGTGCGCCAATAATCGTAGCAATGATAGAGATAAAAAGTGTCATCCCTGCTCCACGAAGGAACATCGGCCAGTTGCTTGAAATCATTGATACAATATAATCGATGCTCATACTAATCCTCCCTTTAAAATTAATAACCGACTGCAAAAGAAGCAGCCGGTATCATTTTATTATTCTGCTGCTGGCTGATTTTTGATAGCCGTATCCATAATACTTGTACGGTCTTCCTCTGTGATGTTTGCTAAAATTTCATTAATTTTTTCAGTTAGTTCACTATCCTTTTTAAGACCTACAGCAATGGCTGTATCATCTTCTGATGTGCTAAATCCATCTGTAAATTCAACCATAGCGAAGTTGCCATTTGCTGCTGAAGCACTCACCGCTTCCGGACGTTCTGTTACGTAGCCATCAATAATTCCTGATTCAAGTGCTACTCGCATTGCTGGGAAATTATCCATTGCCGGCTGTTGTTTTACACCTTCAATTTGTTCAATTACTGAGTAGTGGAATGTATTTAATTGAGCTGTTATTTTAGCCCCTTTGAAATCTTGAATCGAAGTAGCTCCTTCATACGCGCCACCCTTTTTCACTACCATAACTAGATTAGATTTATAATAGTTGTCAGAAAAATCAATTGTCTTTTTACGTTCTGCTGTCGGTGACATCCCTGCTATAATGGCATCGATTTTACCAGAAGTTAATGCTGGTACAAGACCATCCCATTCTGTTTTCACGATCACTAATTCTTTTCCTAAACCATCAGCAATCTTTTTAGCGATTTCTACATCGTAACCGCCAGCATATTCCGCATTGCCATCAATTTTCACTCCACCATTGGAATCATCCATTTGCGTCCAGTTAAATGGAGCATAGCCCGCTTCAAGACCTACTTTAAAAGTTTCTTTTTCCGATGATGATCCTGATGACGACTTGGAACTCCCACTTGTCCCACATCCAGCTAATAAAACGATAACTGATAGTACTAAAATAGTTATTAATGATGATATCTTTCTCATTTTTGTCTCTCCTCTAGTAATTTTTTAAATAAACAAAAAACGACCTGAGATAAACTCAGGTCGCTACATTTATAGTTGCCCTAAAGTCCTCTTCTTTCCCATAATGAGATAGCACAACTCAAGTAAACTGGGGGTTTACCTGAGACAGTCCTGCAGTTCTTAACTGCAGACCCAGCAAGTAATACTCGAGAATATTACTAACTTCGGCGACATTTCCTTCTCTATAGCATCATCGTTTCTCGGAACTCCACTAAAGACTATTAAATATCGCGCCTCTACCTCACCGCAAAAGTGAGGTCTATTAAATTATATGTTCAGACTACATCATCCATTGGAATCTGTCAACCTAGCAAATTTAGGTAAAAGAGTTACTTGATCGTTTTTTAAAAGTTGAAATTAGACGTAAATTATATTAGAATATACCTATCGTTGATAAAATGATAAACGATGATTTATAAACTTAATACTCCAAAGGGGAGTAGCTAACAGTTATGTCGTCAATACGTGATGAGTACATCACCGGCTTAACTGGCAACTTGATGTTGTTTGCGAGACCTTTGCCAATATGGTGAAGGGATGATAGTATTTATTTAACCTTTACCATTTATGGTAAAGGTTTTTTTGATTTATAAGGGAGGGGCACAGCAATCTAATCATTTGCAGATTCCATCAAAGTTAGAGAAAATGAAACATTAATCTTTAAAAATAACACTAAAATATGGAGGAAATAAAATGAAAAAAATAATCGCAGCCTTACTTACGACTTCTTTACTCTTCTCACCAGTTGGAAATATTGTGTTTCAAGACCACACATACAGCGTAGAGGCTAAAGGATATAAGTCAGGTAAAAAAAGTTTTAACACTAATCGTTCTAACACTAATACAAATTCGTTTTTCCAAAAGAAGCAAAACAACACGACTACCAACAAGTCAGCTACTACTTATAAAAAACGTTCAGGCGGCTTTATGAAAGGTATGATGGTCGGTGGACTAGCTGGATTATTGTTTGGTAGTATGTTTGCAAACATGGGATTCCTAGGGTCCATACTTGGCTTCATGATTAATGTGATCGGGATTATTATTTTAATCGCTGTTATTCGTAAAATATTTAACTTATATATGTTTAAAAAGAGAACAGAGGAAAATAACCAATGGAGAAGATAATTCTACCTGAACAGGATATTATTAACGCCATTTGCGTGTATATTGCTCGCAAAAAGCAAATAAAGCCTGAAGAAGTCGAAGTAGAACTTATGTATGACGATGATTATGGATTTTCTGCGGAGGTTTATGTAGACGACCGAAAACAGGTACTCATTACAGCAAATATTATTGAAGCACTACGTTTATGGTTGGATGAATATTTGAACAGAGACCCTTATGTGGGGATTAACCTCGTATTGGATGATGAAGAAGGCATCATCGCCGTGACGAATTGATTGTAGTAGGAAAGTTAGATCATATCCGATTTAAAGAAGCGAACAGGCTAAACTGTTCGCTTCTTTAAATTTCTGGCTTAATCATTTCATTTTGAAGATCTCTAAAGGATATCCCATCCACACATGCCACCTTCATTGCAATTACGATCATTAGTCGGTTCAGAGCCATTATTTATAATCACATTCGCTAACACTTCCGGATCATCACCTAATTGAAGAACTTTTCGAATATTTGCTTCACTCATAAGGTCCTTCCTCAAGTTGAATTGAATAAAGTAGGTTACGAACGGTATTGGCTTTTTCAGTTGAATACATACCATTTTAAGGAATAATTTAACTTGTTTTAATTAGGTTAATCACTAGTTAATTAGTTAACCAATTAACTTTTCAAATCTAGTAAATTATAGTAAATATGTTGATATACATCTTGCAAGAAATGAAATCTAAAAACTTAAGGAGGAATTATTTTGAATTGGAAGGAAGAAGTTCAAATAAGAAAGCAAAAGTTACTAGAGGATCTGTCACATTTACTTTCGATTAAAAGTGTGAAAGATTTATCATCAATGTCGGAATCGGCTCCTATGGGAGTAAATATTAAAGAAGCTTTAGATTTTATGCTTCACACCGCAGAAAAGGATGGGTTTCGAACAAGGAATATTGAAGGCTATGTAGGATTTGCGGAAATTGGTCCGCTTGATGCACCACATTATATTTCCGTGCTTTGTCATTTAGATGTCGTTCCTGTAACTGGTGAATGGGAATCCGAACCTTTTACACCAACAGTCAGAGACGGCAAATTATTCGCACGTGGAGCCATTGATGATAAAGGTCCAACGATTGCCGCTTACTACGCTCTTAAAATTATTAAAGAAAACGAATTATCGCTAAAGCATCGTGTAAGAATTATCTTTGGCACCGATGAAGAGAGCGGCATGACCTGCATGAAGAAATACGTTCAAGTCGAGCCCAAACCTTTTACAGGATTTGCTCCAGATGCTGAGTTTCCTATTATTCATGCTGAAAAAGGACAAATCAATGCGGTCGTTCGATTAAAAAAGGAATACCATTCAAGCGGAAATTATGAACTAGTATCTTTCTATTCTGGGGAAAAAGGAAATATGGTACCTGACCATGCAGAATGCTTACTCCGTGGAAATGGCCTTAACCAATTAGAAGAGAAATTTTCTTCCTATTGTAAAGAGGAAAACTTTGCTTATTCCACGAAACAAACAGAAAATGGCTTACGTTTAACCTTAAAAGGTAGGTCTGCCCATGGAATGGAGCCTTATAAAGGAATCAATGCAGGAGCAAAGCTTGCCACATTTTTAGTAGGAGAAGTATCAGGGAATTCGTATGTACAATTCATTTCAGATCGAATTGCAGAAGATCCATTTGGGGAAAAGTTGAACATCGCATTTTCTGATGATATTACAGGTCCACTTACCGTAAACGCAGGAGTATTTCGCTATGTTTCGAACGAAGACGCCTACTTAACGTTAAATATTCGCTGTCCAGTTGAAACACCATATTTAAGAACGATTGAAAAATTAGGTGAAGTAGTGAAGGAATATGGTTTTGAAATCGATGAAGTAAGAGAAAAGAAACCACATTATGTTGAATCAGATCAGCCTATCATTCGTGTACTTCAAGAGGCGTACGAGCAAGAAACTGGTGAACAAGCGCATCTATTAACGACAGGTGGAGCTACCTATGCTCAATTCATTGAAAATGGTGTCGCTTATGGAGCTGTCTTCCCTGGGAAAGAAAATACAGCACATCAAATCAATGAATATGTGGAATTAGAAGATTTGTATAGAGCAACCGCCATTTACGCAAGGGCGATTTATCAGCTTGCTAATATTTAATGATGAGGCGGAAAAAACAAGTGCAGCTGGCACTTGCTTTTTTAAAAGAATGTGAAGGCTCTTTAGCGATTCACTAAAGCCAATTCGATAAATTTTCATATCCTTTTCAGCTATTCTATATCATCAAACTAATATCTTCCCATCAAATTTTATTGCTTGCTTTAAAACGGATATCATACTTAATTTTGAAAAGCACTTTTGAAAATAATACGATCTTAAAACGGATTCTTGGAAAAAACAGTTGTGTTAGTGGTACAATTATCTAAAAAAAGTAACAGGAGGAATGAAGATGAAAAAAGTCATTATTTACACTCAAGAAACATGTCCCCCGTGCCATGCGGAAAAATTGTGGTTAAAAGAAAATGGCATCGAATTTGAGGATCGAGATATTCGCAAAAATGATCAATATATGCACGAGCTCATTGCATTAGGTGCCTCTGCAACACCAGCAACAATAATTAAAGACGATCAAAGTGAAGAGGTTATTCTAGGATTTGATCAAGAAAAGATCGCTGAAATTCTAGGAATTTAAAGATTGGGAAAAGCTTGCACTAATTTGCGCAAGCTTTTTTTATTTTTTGAGCCTTACATGGATTTAGTGGACAATTTTGGATTTATTGCATAGTTTTTTAGTTCTAACAGGGAAGTTTTAGTTCCTATTGGACAAATTGCGCCATCTATCGGACGATTACAGCCGGATATCGAACAGTTTAAGTGTTCTATCGGACAAGTTCACAATTCTATTGGACTTGTTCATAAATTTAGTTTCTACCAGAAAGATCTTTAACACCATTCACGTGGTTCTATTACTCTAGCGGTATTTTATAATCAGAAAAATAAGCAACCCAAACAATATAATGTTCTGGAGTAAATAATTAACAAGAAGTTTTTTCTTATCATCACCGATCATATAAAGACTAACTTGCTTCTCATATTGAACTGTAGGGTTCATTTGTTGAATTTCAATCAATAGTTCTGTCATTTCACTTCTTCGGAACCAATATAGAGGAATTTTTGCAAATACTTGTCGATTTTGGCTCCCGTTCCCAAAAAAGGCTAATCTGTAATTACTATTAAATTGAGATGGACCTTCCAAATCAACTTCCTTCAATTGATTAAATGGAATTTGGATTCCCCTTTTGAAAAAACCATTAAAAACTAGCGAATTTTCATTCACTTCAAGCGAAACTACTAAATAGTTAATTATTTTAAAGGCAAAAAATCCAACAACTAATATGAGGATGACACTTAGTTGAACCTCAGGTAAAAAATTATGGGTCAGTAACCCGAATGCGATTCCATATGCAGCCACTATACAAAAAATTCTTACATACGTTAAAAGCGGGACTTTGATAACTTTGTTCATGATGAAAATCCTTTCAGTTAAATTAATGATTACTATAACTATATATCCTAGGACTTTATAAGGAAAGTAAATTTATCTCGCATAAATTATATGCATGAGGTGTAAATATTAGGAGATAATACTCGCTACAAGTGTAATTAATCAATTACAAGGGGTGATATCTATGCACTGGTATTTAAAAGTACTGAAGAACTATGTTGGCTTTAGTGGAAGAGCAAGACGTATGGAATACTGGATGTTTGTATTATTTAACCTGATCATTTCCTTTATTCTTGGATTTCTAGAAGGAATGCTCGATTGGCCTCCTTTACTAAGCGGCCTGTATTCTTTAGCTGTATTGCTTCCTTCTCTTGCCGTTGGTGTTCGAAGGCTGCATGATACAGGGCGAAGTGGTTGGTGGCTCCTTATTTCTTTAATTCCTTTTGTCGGATGGATCATTATCATTATTTTTATGTTCTTGGATAGCGATCCAGGAGCTAATGAATACGGTCCAAACCCGAAAAATTATAACTAAATCATTTCAAGGTTCCTGCATCCATTTGGTTGAAGGGACCTTTTTTCAATCTTAGAACTTTGCTATTCTTGTTAGAACCTTTATAATTTAAGGAAAGTTCTTTGGAAGGAGCAATCAAACTGAATATCAAATTAAATCATAAGATCATTCAAGATTTGTGTGGTACAGTCTCCTTCAAAAGAGGAGACTCTTTTTATCGAACGAATAAGGTTCTTTTCAACCATTATAGTCCTGATCGTTGTGAGGCAACGGTTATTGCTGCAGAAGATTTCCAAGTCACAATTGAAAAAGATGAGAACAGAAATCTTCTAACGACATGCAGTTGCCCAAGGCTTGCGTCCTTTCAAAAGGAATGTCAACATATTGCCGCTGTTTTAATTGCCATTTATGAACATCAACGTCAAGGAACGGTTCCAAATGGTTTGAAAATAAATAATCAAACACTTGCAGATGGATTGCTAAATCTCTTTAGTGATAAACAAAAACGATCCAGTAGCCATCAACTTCATTTTGAAAATAGAGAAGTTCTTGATGTCGAGTTTATTTTTCAACCTGTATTAATTGAAAATGATCAGTATCTCTTTGGAGTAGAGTTGAGAATTGGCTCATTTAAGGTAGAAACTATTCGAGACTTTCTTGAACATGTGAAGGAAGGAATGCCAAGAATCCTTTCACGTTCATTTACATATAATCCAAGCATGTATTGCTTTTCTAAAGATGTTGACGCTGTTATAAAGCAGTTAATTCGTGTCATCGACGATGAGAAAATATTTATAGAAACATCTATCAATCCTAGTGCTGACCATTTGTTACTTATTCCCCCTTCTTCCTGGGATCAGCTGGAGCCTCTCCTTACTAAGCTACCATTAATAAAGCTAGAGTATGCCGAAGAAGTGTTTAAAAAAATTCACTTTTCGGACGAAAAGGTTCCTTTACACTTTGAACTTAGAGAGGCTGAGGACTCTAGCTATCAACTAAGAATAACAGGTCTGGATCCACTTATAGTTTTCCATGCCTATAGTCTCGTTTTATATAATGATAGGTTAATCCATATGAATCAGAATGACTGTGAACGTCTTTTGGAGCTTAAACAAATGCTAAAGGCATCTGAAACATGCGATATTCCAATACCAGAAGTGCAAATCGAACTATTTTTAGAAAAAGTGCTTCCAGGATTAAAAAAAATTGGTCACGTTCAAATAGCAAAAGCTGTAGCAAGTAAATTTGATAAGACCCCTCTTATTGCTAAGCTTTATTTAGACAGAGTAAAAAATCGATTGCTTGCCGGTCTAGAGTTTCATTATGAAAACTCGGTGATCCATCCTTTAGAGGAACGAGAACAGTCTTCACGCTCCGTCATCATAAGAGATTTAGAAAAAGAGAGCGAGATTCTGCAGTTAATGGAAGACAGTCAATTCGCAAAGACGGATGGCGGTTATTTTTTACATAATGAAGAACTTGAGTATGAGTTCTTGTATCATACCGTTCCGAAGCTTCAAAAGCTAGTCCAAATTTATGCGACAACAGCTGTGAGAAATCGGATATTTAGAGAAAATGCTCGGCCCAAAATTCGAGTAAAAGTCCAAAAGGAACGGACCAATTGGCTTGAATTTAAATTTGAGATGGATGGTATTTTCGAAAAACACATCCGTGAAATCCTTGAGGCACTTGAGGAAAAACGGAAATATTATCGATTAATGAATGGGTCATTACTTTCATTAGAATCAAGAGAATTTGAAGAGATTCAGCGCTTCCTTCATGCAGTTCCGATCCAGCATGAGGATCTGGAAAGTGGCTTAAATGTTCCAATTGTTAGGGGGCTTCAGCTTCTTGATACGGTCGATCACCCAGAAACTTTTCAATTTGAACAATCGTTTCGCGCGTTTCTAGATAATTTTTACCATCCAGAACGGTTAATGTTTGAGGTACCAAAGAGTCTAACCCCTATTTTAAGGGATTATCAAAAACGTGGGTTCAAATGGTTAAAAACATTGGCAAGTTATGGCTTCGGAGGTATACTCGCTGATGATATGGGTCTCGGCAAAACACTCCAAAGCATTACATTCATCGTCTCTGAACTTTCTGTCATTCGAAAAAAGAAGCAGCCCGTCTTAATTGTATGCCCTTCTTCGTTAACCTATAACTGGTTGAATGAACTAATGAAATTTGCTCCTGAAATCCAAGCCATTGTCGTCGACGGTGCTAAAGAGGTAAGACAGAAACTTCAAAAGGAAGTAATGGATCTTGATGTGATCATCACCTCATATCCGTTGTTAAGAAGAGATATCAAATGGTTTGAAGAAAATGATTTTCATACCGTGTTTTATGATGAGGCCCAGGCTTTTAAAAATCCATTGACCCAAACAGCACGGGCTGTGAAAAGGATAAAGGCTGAATATCGCTTCGCCCTAACAGGAACTCCTGTAGAGAATTCCGTAGAGGAGCTATGGTCTATTTTTCACGTAGTCTTTCCTGAACTGTTCCTTGGATTAAAGGAATTTAGTCAGCTTACAAAGGAAAAGGTTTCCCGAAGAGTTCGTCCTTTTCTGCTCCGCAGGCTGAAGGAGGATGTACTTTCAGAGCTTCCTCAAAAAATGGAGACAATAGACACAGTGGAATTGCTTCCAGACCAGAAGAAACTATATGCCGCTTATTTAGCAAAGCTTCGAGAAGACACTTTAAAACATTTAGACAAGAATACCTTTCGGAAGAACAAAATCAAAATTCTTGCCGGTCTAACCCGTTTACGACAAATTTGTTGCCACCCAGCATTGTTCGTAGACGGTTATAAAGGCAGCTCAGCAAAATTTAAACAGCTTATGCAGATAATTGAGGAATCAAGGATTTCCGGTAGAAGAGTACTGATCTTCTCACAATTCACGAAAATGTTGGCCCTAATTGGGAGAGAATTAACGAATCAAAGCATGCCCTTTTTCTACCTAGATGGTCAAACAGCATCAGAGGAACGGGTTCAGATTTGTCATCGGTTTAATGAAGGCGAACGAGATCTATTTCTCATTTCCTTAAAAGCTGGGGGGACAGGACTAAACTTAACAGGTGCCGATACTGTTATTCTCTATGATTTATGGTGGAACCCTGCCGTTGAAGATCAAGCCGCTGACCGAGCCCATCGTATTGGACAAACGAAGGTCGTTCAAGTCATCAAACTTGTTTCTCGAGGCACAATAGAAGAAAAGATGAATGAATTGCAGGAGAAAAAAAGACACCTTGTGGAAGAAATCATTGATCCTAAGGAAAAAAACTCATACACGCTGACAGAAGAGGATATTCGGGAGATTTTAATGATTTAATAGGAATGCACCGGTTTTCCAGTTGATGTAGTAGCTCAGTGATCAAATTTTATAGATGTATATTCCAAAGTAATCTTCTTTTAGAGGTACATGAATCCAGTGTGAAAATTATGATTCCAAATAATAGGAGTGAATCTGGAAATAATAAATGTATCTGATTAAAAGTGGGAGGAAATCATTTTGGATACAAATAATACATTATCCATTTTCGCTTTAGGTGGCATCAATGAAATAGGAAAAAACATGTATGTGGTCCAATATGCAAATGAAATGATTATCATTGATTGTGGCGGTAAGTTTCCAGATGAAAGTTTATTAGGAATTGATTTAATTATTCCTGATATTACTTATTTGGAAGAAAATAAAGATAAAATCCGAGCTTTAATTGTAACTCATGGACACGAGGATCATATCGGTGGTATTCCTTACTTTCTGAAAAAAATAAACGTCCCTATTTATGCTACACGTTTTACGCTTGGATTAATTGAATTAAAATTAAATGAGCATCGACTATTAGGAGATACACAACTTATTCCAGTTGACTCGGATGCTAAACTCGAGTTCGAGGAGATAAATGTAACTTTTTTTAAAGTAAGCCATAGCATTCCTGATTGTTTAGGTATCGTATTTCATACACCGGGAGGAAATGTCGTTCATACTGGCGACTTTAAATTCGATCTTACACCTGCAAATAATCAATATTCGGATATTCATAAAATGGCCGAAATTGGTAAACAAGGTGTCTTAGTCTTATTATCTGAAAGTACGAATGCTGAACGAACTGGACTAACACCATCGGAGCGTATGGTAGCTAGTCATATGGATGAGGCGTTCCTGAAAGCACAAGGAAAAGTCATTGTCTCTACCTTTGCATCGAATGTAAATCGTGTTCAGCAAGTAGTGAATGCTGCCATTAAAACAAATCGAAAGCTCGCCTTACTTGGTCGAAGCATGGTAAATGTTGTGGATGTCGCTATCGAACGTGGCTATTTGCAGGTTCCTGAAGGAATGCTGATTGAAGCACATGAAATTGAAGGTATGTCACCTGAAAAGGTAGCTATTCTATGTACAGGAAGTCAAGGCGAACCGTTGGCGGCTCTAGCCCGCTTGGCAAGTGCAAACTTCCGAGATGTAGCCATTTATCCTGGAGACACCGTTATTTTAGCAGCATCCCCAATACCTGGGAATGAACGGGATGTTTCTAGAATTATCGATAATTTATTTCAACTAGGTGCAAAAGTCATTTATGGATCTGGAAGCACAACCGGAATGCATGTTTCTGGACATGGTTATCAGGAAGACTTAAAGCTTATGTTAACATTAATGAAGCCAACCTATTTTATTCCGATTCACGGTGAATATAGAATGCTATATCATCACCGTTTGTTAGCTGAATCCGTAGGAGTTGAAAAAGGAAACACTTTTATCATTAAAAATGGTGAAGTTGTTGATATTGAAAACTCACTTGCACGTCAGACTCGAAACATTTCAGCAGGGGATACTTATGTAGATGGGGTGAGTGTTGGTGATGTCGGTGAGATTGTGTTACGGGATCGAAAACAACTTTCTGAAGATGGGATGCTTGTTATCGTTTTAACGATAAGTAAAACGGAACGAAAGATTATTTCAGGACCTGACACTATTACTCGAGGATTCGTATATGTTAAGGATTCTGAAAATCTTCTAAGAGATATAAATCGCCTTGTTAAAAAAACAATTAATGAATTTCAAGATGAAAATATACGCCAATGGAATGTGATGAAACAAGGTATAAAAAAGTCAGTTGGCCAATATCTATTTACACATACAAGAAGAAAACCAATGATTCTGCCAATTATTATTGAAATATGATGTGTTACTAAATAGGTGCCAAATTCCAAGTTTTCTACATCCACTACTAAAAAGGACGATGGCACCTAATTTAAGGTATTTCGTATCTAATAAAAAGAAATTCAAAACATTATTTATGTAAAAACCTACAAAGCTTTTTGAATCCTTTCATAAAGAGAAAGTAAACGGAACTTCGCTTTTTCACCCTGTTTGAAATCATTTAGTCCGGTAATAAATAGATTCGTCAGCATAGCAGAGGTGTCTATTTGATAAAACCATTTAACTAGATCCGGGACACGTGCTAACTCAGCCTCACCATTCTCATATCCCTCCATAAAATCCTCATTGAGATAGCCATAATCTTTTATTCTCATCAATTCTAGTACTGGGTCACCGATTAAGGCATTGGTCCAGTCGAACACGGCTTTAATTTTCGAATTATGAAATATCAAATTTTCTGGACGTATGTCCATATGTAAAAGCCGTAGTTGAAAAGGATAAGATTCAAGAATTGATTGTATTTCTTTAGGTTCCGGAAGGTAGAACTGTTGCTTAAGAACCGGTTCAACCATTTTCATACGCTCTACAATTCGGTTCGAAAGATAATAAGTAAAATGATTAGGATCTAATATAGTAGGGAGAAATTCGATATGATGCAGCTGATGTGTAAGCTTCCCCATTTCAAGAAAGGGTATATCTTTATCATTTCCTGCAACAAATTCCTCAATGATAAAATCAATTGAATCTGATAAATGCGTGTAATGAATCTTAGGGACAGGAATTCCATAATCATAACAATGTTGATTTAGTTTCCTCTCTTTTTCAAGACTGATTCTCGTGTCCACATATTCATTTTGCTCGTCTATGTATCTCCTTTGCCACGGTACCCTGATGACTACCTCTTTCCATTCTTCTGTATAGGCTTTAAATACACAATTTTCAACTCCTGAAGCAAATGGTGCAATGCTGATTAAATGGCAGAAAGACTTACACTCTTTTTTTACTTTTTGTAAAAGGTTTTGGATCGTTTCTTTCATTGGTTACTCCTTTTAATGTTCTCCTTACAATTAATAGGCTTGACTGATTCGTTCATGAACATGATTATTTTATTTTATCATAACCCTAGCTTCTATTTGCGGTATTCATAAGACGTGACAGTCGTAAAAAAATGGACTACTATTGGAGAATTAGAGGAATAAATTGCTTTGAAATTTATATTGTCATGGGTCACCGATTTCGAAGAGAATAAAGGTATTAAGAACTTAAAGATTGATAATCTTTACATTAATAGAAGGTGTATAACATGTTAGAAATATTCTCCGTACATATAAGCACATTTAATCAAGACAGAAAGATCAGAGTATACACACCAAAAGATTACCAGAAAGAAAATAAGCGCTATCCCGTATTATATATGCATGATGGTCAAAACGTATTTCGTGATTGTGATGCGATTGGTGGTATCTCTTTATCACTTGAAAACTATTTAAATGAAAATTCATTGGAAGTTATCGTCGTTGGTATTGACCAAAATAGCGAAGAGCGAATAAATGAGTATTGTCCCTGGATACACGGTAAATATAGCGAGAAAATCTTAGGTTATTATTGTGATCAAGGTGGTAAAGGAATGGCGTATGTTGACTTCATAACCCACGAGTTAAAGCCTCTGATTGATCAAAAATATCGTACGTTAATTGATTATACGGCAATGGGGGGAATTTCTTTAGGCGGACTTATTTCCGTTTTTGCTGCGTGTCGTTATCCTCATATCTTCAAAAATATAGTGGCTCTATCTTCTGCATTCTGGCGTAACCAAGAAGAAATGGAAAAACTACTAAAAAATTCAGATATGTCGCCTATTGAAAGTTTTTATATGGATTGGGGAGATAAAGAGGGAAAAGGAGAGATGATAAATAGAGAATTTTTATTTTCCAACCAATCAATATTTAATATTTTAAAAGAAAAGATACCTCATATTAAATCCAATTTCATTAACGGCGGCGAACATAGCTACATGTTTTTCAGAGAAAGAGTCCCGGAAATATTTTCTTTTCTTAAATAATAAGTTTTCATCCCGCTCAGAATAACTCTGAGCGTTTTTTGACTTTAGTAATTTAAAGCAGCGGGGGACAGTCCCCCACTGCTTTAAATTACTAAAGGGAGTTTGTTTTATTGACTGCATAGGACTAGCTTTACATAAATATGATTAAAATAAGATTCTTAAAGAAGGGGCTGATTGGAATGAACATTTTTAATAAAATCGCTTTATTCTTTGTTGTTTTATTTTCAATTTTTATTATATTAAATACGTATTTAGGAGAAGTTGAACGTGTTCAATCCAATGTTGTTTATTTGTTACTGAATGGGTTTGCCTATATTGTAACGGCATTAGAAATGGAAAAAGAAGAACAGGTTTATATTTAATCATCAAACAGTAAAGGCACTATCCATTATTAATGGATGTGCCCTTTCCTTTTCTTATTTAGTCTTATATGCCATTTTTCTTATGATTTCCTCATGTTCAGGATATATCTTCAATAAATCATCCTGATTAAACAGTTCGAAATCTTCAAAATCAAACCCTGGGGAAACCATACAGCCAACTAATGAGAAAGTCCCCTCCTCCATTACGGATGATCCAAAGATTGAATTTTTCGGTACTAATACTTGAGGTACTTCCCCATTTTCAAGATCCAAGCCTAATTTCATTTCATGATATTCACCACTCTCATCAATCACATGAACGGTTAGTGGACTTCCCCCATGAAAATACCAAAGCTCATCTGATTTGAGCCTATGTAAATGCGAGATGTCACCTGATCTTAGCAGGAAATAAATGCTCGTGTATAGTTTACGTTTGTTTCCGTTGCTTACTACACTTTTGTCTGAAATGATGGACTCGGAACTGTATGTACTTTTATAAAATCCACCTTCAGGATGGGGAATTAAATCTAGATTATTAATCCAATACTGTGCGTTTTTTTCGTTCACTGGCTCATTTCCTTTCTAGACAGTTTTCTATTATTAACTTTATCATTTTACCATTATCATGATGAACTTCTTCAACAGAATGGTAAATTTGAGTAAGAATTGACTATTGTTGAGTCCACCCGAGTAATGGATACTTGATGATATTTGGGAATTCCTAATACATATTTTCCCGTCTAGCCTCCCAAAACCATCTCAATAAACTTCTCGTGAGCTTTCGACAACCATTTGTTTTTGTGATAGGAGATTTGTGCATAAAACATAGGATTTTCATCAGACGACACAATGACTTTCATTTTTTCATCTCGTAACAGAGCTTCTATACTTATGTATGGCATCAAGCTAATCCCTAATCCACTTACAACACATTGTTTTATGGCTTCCATACTAGTAAACTCCAAATGACTATAAGTATTGATTCCATTCGCAATCAAATATCCTTCGAAAAATTGTCTTAACTCACAATTATTTGCACTAAAAATAAAACATTCCCCATCTGCTTCCTCTATAGACTTTACAGAATGGTTGCTATCCCCAACAAATACTAATGGCTCCTCTGACCAGATTTCTGTAATCAAATGAGGGTCATTGACCTTTGGTTCTAATGTGATCGCCATATCTAATTCTCCTGAATGTAGTCTCTCACGCAGAAGACTACAATGATCATTAATGAGAGAAAAAGTAACTTCCGGATAAGCCTTTTTATACTTTGATATCACTGATCCTAGCTTGTAAACAGTCAACGTTTCGGCTGCACCAACACGGATTTCACCCTTCATTGTATGATCGTCTGATGAAATATGTTTGATCTTTGAATACACCGTTAGTAATTCTACTGAGTACTGATACAAATCCTTTCCCATTTTTGTTAATTGAATTTGTTTGCCCAATCGATCAAATAAGGAAAATCCAAGCTCATCCTCAAGTTGCTGAATATGAGAAGTGATCGATGCCTGTGAGTACTGTAATGTGTGAGCAGCCTTTGTAAAGCTATTTAATTCAACTACTGCTTTAAAAGATTGAAGTTGACGAATCTCCATTTTATTTCCTCCTTTCTCTGGCTTTATCATTAGAAATTCTAAATATATTATTTAGTTATTTCAATTTTACTAATAATTAATTGTAACATACAATTCTAGTAAGAACCTGAAATTGTATTAAATACAAACAAACTAAAAAGCACATAACACATAGGAGGAATTTTTTCATGAAAATATCCACAAACACAGCTTTACTATTGATTGATGTTCAAAATTACTTCGATAATCCGGAAAATGGGAAGAGAAATAATCCAAATGCCGAAGAAAATATGGCAATATTATTAAACAGGTGGAGAGAAACAAATCGCCCAGTTATCCATATTCAACATATTAGTAATCCTTCCCTACCACATCATCCTGGGCGAGATATAAAAGACATGGTCGCCCCGCTTCATGGAGAGCCTGTGATGATAAAAAATGTAAATAGCGCCTTTATTGGTACTAACCTTGAAAGTTATTTAAAGGAAGCTAGCATTGAAACCCTAGTTATAGTTGGATTAACAACGGATCATTGTGTTTCTACGACAACAAGAATGGCAAAGAATCTTGGCTTCACTCCATTCATTGTATCTGATGCTACCGCTACCTTTGAACGAATGAGTTTTGATGGGAAGTTGTACAGTGCTGAAGAAATACATAACTTGGCTCTCGTCAGTTTGCATGAGGAATTCGCAACAGTAATTGAAACGATGGACGTTCTGGATTTATTAGAAGGCTAGTAATATTCATTGTAAAAGCAAGTTCCAGGCACATCTAAAAAAATCCTTCAGTGATGCCTGGAACTTTATGAATCAGTATGAACTTTGGCTATCTAGATTATCGGGGCTTCCATCCCCATATGACTCCACTCTTCCCTTGAAGGACCATACACACCTGGAACATTTAAGCCAGCTTGGCGCATTAGCACGGTCATTTGACCACGATGGTGAATAATATGCTTGATGAGAAGAGAAAGTGTTACTGCTTTTGGCATATCCATTCCAAACACATTTTTCATTTCACTTAAGGACTGGTCTGTCCACTGTTTTTTCACGGCATCACTAGTGTCTGCAGTTACTCTTCTAAAGGTTTCAGAAATTTCAAGGGCTGAAGTTGGGATAGTGTTTGAGTCTTTCACCTCTTCAACAGTGATGCCAAATTCAATAAGCATTCCTGGTGTACTTGATACGATATGCCAGGCAATGGCACCTAAAGTACGATCCTCAGGCGAAACCTTTTGTCCTAACGATTGGTCGGTAAGAGCATCCAAAACTTTTTGAGTGGAGGATGCTTCTTGATTCCACTCTTCGATAAATTCTTGAATTGAAGTATACATAAGTTTTTCCTCCGTTTTTTTTATGTACTGGATTTACTAATTGACTTGCAATCTTATTTTTCACCAAATCTTCACTTAAAAAACACCGATTTTCCGTAAAGCGATAAATCGGTGTTTTTCCATTCTCAACTCTGCCTAGCTTCAAATTTGCGCTAACATTATAGCTTCTCCAATGGAAGTAAGTTCCACTCTTGAAACCATAAACTTAAGTTGACACTTAATTAAGTATAAACTAAAATAAAAACATGATTGAAAAAGTGATACAAGCCATAACTGAACCACGACGTAGAGAAATATTGTCTCTCGTGCGCGATGGAGAAATGACTTCCAGCGCAATTGCCTCACATTTTGAAATTTCTGCTCCAGCCGTATCACAGCATCTCAAGGTTTTAGAAGAATCCGGACTAGTCGTTGTTCGAAAAGAAGGAACAAAACGGTACTATCGCATTAGGAGGGAAGGTTTTGCCGAATTGAAACTGTACATCGACCGTTTTTGGGATGATAGCTTATTACGTTTAAAAGAAGCAGCTGAAAAGGAGGAACGGATGAAAAATGACTCAAAATCAAAGTGAAATCATTATGAAAGAAATCTTTATTGAATGCCAACCTGATACTTTATTCTCATTCTTTACTGATCCAGAAAAAATGGTTCGTTGGATGGGAAGACATATACTGCTTGAGCCAAAAATAGGTGGAAAATATCGGATTGATGTAAACGGATCAGATATTGCTATGGGTGAATATATCGAACTCGTTCCTAATGAGAAACTTGTCATGACATGGGGCTGGGAAAAATCAAAAATTGTTCCTCCAGGTTCAAGTAAAGTTGAATTCAAACTCACTCCTAAAGACAATGGAACCTTATTAACCTTGACACACTACGATCTACCAGTTGAAGAAATCGCTTCCCACTTGCAAGGTTGGACTCATTACATGGACCGAATACAAATAGTAGCCGAAGGCGGAGATCCTGGTGTCGATCCTTGGTCCGAAAAGGGCATGCATTAATTTTTAATAAATACATTAAATAAGGAGGAATAAAAATCATGACTACTACTATTCATCATGAAGTATTGTTTAAAACAAGCCCTTCAAAATTGTACGAAACATTAACAAATTCACAGCAGTTTAGTGCCGTTACCGGAGGTGCTCCGACTGAGATTAGTCAAGAAGTAGGTGGAAGCTTCAAACTATTCGGGGGATATATCGAAGGTCGACATATTGAATTAGTTCCAAGTAAACGAATTGTACAAGCCTGGCGACCAGCAAATTGGGAAGAAGGATTATTTTCTATCGTTAAGTTTGAGCTTAAAGAGCACCATGAAGGGACCTTACTCATCTTTGATCATACGGGTGTTCCTGAAGATCAGATCGCACATCTGGATACAGGTTGGGGAGAAAACTATTGGAAACCGTTGGAGAAGTTTTTAGGGTAGTCGAACTTTAGAATACTCTAATAGGTGCGTAACCCCACATTTAATATGGAGTTACGCATCTTTATTTGATAAGCAATCTTCACAAACTGAATAAAATTAACCATTCATAATACGAAGATTAGCCTTCCATGGTCCAACATCCTCTTTGTAGCGATTTGCCAACACTCTTATAATTTGTGCAGTATGACTGAGATCATGGGCAGACCATGTTGCTAACAATTCACGAAGTTTTACTACTCCAAACTCAGGATGTTTCCCTGTTTGTTCTAGATTGATATGTGGATGATAAGTCATTTTTATTTTTTCGAGGTTCTTTTGTCGCAACTCTTCAAACTCACTTAGCAATGGATCCATTGTTTTCTCAGAGTTTAAAAGAAGCTGACTCCAACGGTCGAAGGGTGGGAAGGATTCAGACTCCCCCTTAGATAAAATCATCTCGACTCTTGGAATCCATAAATACTTTTCAGCCTCAATAAGATGCCCTACTACATCAAAGGGACTCCAAGTACCTTCACCTTCATTTGAAAAAATCCATTCACTTGATAAACCTGAAAGTAGATTACTTAATGCGCGAGGTGTTCTTTCAAGAATTTCTATAGCCTCATTAAACTTAAAATTCACTTCAACAACCTCCCTTATCAGCATAATTACATGATCATATTACTATATATCTCATTTAATATGATGATTCCAAGTTTTAACCAATCTATTATTTAATAGGTAGCCTAGTAATAAGCCATACAATGCATGTCCAAGTAACCAATAAAATAGTGCGGAATAATTATTTAAAGCAGGAGTTCTGGTGGAAAGAGCTGTAATTGGAAAAAGTAAGAGAGCTATAGTGATACATACGACCACAACAAGAGTAATTTTCCGCTTACTTTCCCATTCCTTTGTTGTGAGAAACTTCACTAAGAATAGGCTCAATAAAATAGAAACAATTAGATGGAACCCAAATTCAATACTTTCAGATAATCTAAAGCGATTAATCCATGGGATATAATCAACATTTAGTAATAGCGTATACACTTTTAAACTTGTTATCGTTTCAATAACCTTCAAAAAAAAGCCAAGAAAACATCCAGAAATAATACCGGCTAGGATTGCCTTCTTATACCTTCGATCTTTCAATTTTTTCTCACTCCTAAACTTAGACGAGTAGAAGCCTAAAATAGTGTTAGGTACCACTCGTGGAAAAATAAAACTGTCTGCCCACGAGTGATACCGCTGATACCCAAATACACTTTTAATCTGGAAATTGTTCTTTCACCGCTAAAATTTTATCCAAGTTTTCTAAAAAAGTATCAATTAGAACTGGATCAAAATGTTTTCCCTTCTCTTCGTCAAAAAGAGAGAGAATGGCATTAAGATCCCAAGCATTCTTATATGAGCGACTACTACCAAGTGCATCAAATACATCCGCAATGGCTGTAATTCTAGCATAAATATTTATTTCTTCACCTTTTAATCCTTGAGGGTAACCTGTTCCATTAAATTTTTCATGATGTTGGTGAGCGATAATTGCCGCTAGTTTAAGAATATCTCTTGTGGAGTGCTTAAGCATATCATAACCAATTGTTGTATGCGATTTAATGACAGCAAACTCCTCCAAAGATAATTTTCCCGGCTTATGGAGTATTGAATCTGGAATACCTACCTTTCCAATATCATGCATCGGCGAAGCAACCTTTAGTTTTTCAACTTCTTCCCTAGAAATTCCAATGGCTTCAGCAATGATTGCCGAGTATTCCGCCACCCTCTTCACATGGTTAGAAGTTTCCTTTGAGCGAGCTTCAATTACCTCCCCCATTGTAAAAACAATTTCTCGCTGTGTATCTTCCATTTCTAAGTTTAACTGTTCTTTTTCCCTTCTAATTCGATCAACCTGAGAGGATAATCCTAGTGAAAATAATATTAACTCAGAGGAAGATCCTAGAAATAGAATATACTCTGTTAAAAATGAATCAGGGATAACCCCAGCATCATTTAACATTGATATTGAATTCGCAATAAGGAATACAACCCAAGCCAGTAAAAAATACTTTGCTAAAAAGTATTTTCTTCTCCACGAAGCAATTCCTATAAATAAAAATAATGGTCCATGAAGTACGCTCGTTACAAAAACAATATTCAATGCAATCGGATAACTCCAAAGAAGCAAAATTGCTATCGTAATTAATTGGACCACAATAAATACTTTTAAAATCTTATGAATTCGTGGCAACATTTCTTTCGTGCTTAAAAACTTCATTACGAAGACACAAGACAGTAGTGCTGATAAAGCCAAGAAAAAAACAATAGACCTATTATTCCACCACGGCTGATTCGGCCATAACCACTGATAAGCATCTCCAAGATTGGTCATTGGAATAAACATAAAGGAAAATGAAAACAACGAATAATAGACATAACTTTTATTCCGTAAAAAAATGAATAGAAAAAAGTTATAGATGGCCATGACTAGGACAATGCCATAATAAACAAAATGAATGGCTGTTTGCTTTTCGTTATGCGAAAAAAATGCATGTTCATCCCATACTGAAATTGGTATTTTCATAGCTCCTTCTGTTTCTGCTCTAATGAAGTATGTTTTTTCTTCACCTTGATTCACATGTAAATCAAAAACAAAGCTTCGGGCTTGAACTTCTCTTTGTGAAAAAGGATAAAGATCGCCAGATTTGATTTCTGTGAATTCACCATTATCATTTGGTAGATACAGAGATAAATAGTCGAGTGGAGGCGAATCAATTTCAAGCATCCAATCTTTTTTTGTTGATTGATTTCTCACAGTAAAAGAGAGCCAATAAACGGAGGAAGTATAGCCAAAACTAGGGACATTAGTAGTTGTAGCATGAAACTTATCCTTATATTTCGACACAACTTCATCAAGTGTAAATGTGCCGTTCTTATCTTCTAGGAACAATACTTGATTAGGTTTAATTTCAGTTGTTTTATTCGTTAAAACGAAGGGTGTGGTTGCAAAGCAATTTTTACTATAGAACATTACTATTAATAAAAATATAAACACGATTACTAACTTTCTCTTCATGATGTCTATCTCCTGGTTTTATTTCCTTTTTCATGATTATATTCTATTGAACTTCCATTTGAGTAGTCTGATTAGCGAAAATTTGACAATATTTTTATTTCCCGATAGATTCTGAACATTCCAGAACAAATTCATAGGAAAAAACCTCCAATGTGGTTGGAATGGAGGCTTTGGTCCTATGTCGATAAATATCATTCAATCCCTTTTTTACGTTTGAGTAATTGCATGCATCCTACAATGATATAGAATGCCAGCAATAAGAATCCAACAATCATTAACGCTACACTTTTATTGAGATAGCCTAAGAAGAACATCGGTACTGTTGACGGAGTCAAATACAAAAGATTAAATTTATGATTCTTCTCCAAAAGAATCACCTCATTTTCCAATTAGTCCGTCCAGCGAAAAAATTTCGTTCCAATCAGAGTTGAAATAACTAGTATTCCAGCTATTACAACGACGTCAATGACAGCACCTGATGTGAATAGAGTTCCATTCCAACCATCCCTCAAGACATTGACTACATAGGTTAGCGGAACGATCACGGCAGTTTTTTGCAAAATATCCGGTAAGGTTTCTAACGGAATCGTCGCTCCTGACAAAAACATCATTGGATACATGGCTATCATAGCAATCCCTAAAGCCGTTTGCATCCGTTTGGCAAGACTGGAAACAATAAATCCAATCGAAAAAAACGTGACCGAACAAAAGGTTAAGGCGATAAAGAATTGAAGTGGGTGTTCCGTTAATCGAGATTCAAAGCCAAACTTTGCAATGAGTAAAATTTCGATTGCACCTACATAAATGGCGAAAA
This sequence comes from Bacillus sp. CGMCC 1.16607, assembly GCF_042683745.1. Classification (NCBI taxonomy): domain Bacteria; kingdom Bacillati; phylum Bacillota; class Bacilli; order Caryophanales; family Bacillaceae; genus Bacillus; species Bacillus sp. CGMCC 1.16607. Next base: position 10,910 of record NZ_JBHUJX010000022.1, on the reverse strand, counting down.
ATCCTTTAATAATCGTGGCAGTAAAAATCGCATTCTGGTTTAGCGGAGTTCCTTTTAATCGTTTGTAAACCCCTTTTTCCCGGTCGATGACAACTTGAAGCCCCATGGAAAAAAAGGCTGTTGTAAAAATAATAATCGCAATCATGCTTGGTATATACGCTTGGAAATAATCCAAACCATCATACGAATTCGTTTTAAACATCATTCCAAAAACGATAAAGCTTATGGCTGGTACAATGAACGTAAATAATAACGCCAATGTTTCTCGAAAAAATAATTTCAGTTCCATTTTCGTGTGTGCTAATACTGACTGCATAAGTTCTCCTCCTATCTTAAGAAACGACCGCATGTCGTAAATAAACATCTTCCATTGTTCCTTCTCCATCGATTAGGGTGTCAATTAAATTTTTAGGTTGATCACAAGCAACAAGGCGTCCTTTTTTGATGATCGCGATACGATCACAATGTCTCTGCGCTTCATCCATATAATGTGTCGAAAGAATAATCGTTTTCCCTTCCGCTCGGTATCGATTAATACAACCCCATAATTCCAATCGAGCTTGTGGATCTAAGCCTGTTGTCGGTTCATCTAAAAATATAATCTCCGGATCATTCACTAATGCTAAAGCTAATGACGTACGCTGCTGCCAGCCACCTGAGAGATTTTTCACATATTTATTTAGATAATGTCGCAGCCCAAGCGTTTCGATAATTTCCTGCAAGTCTCTTCTCTTTTCATAATAGGAACTGAATAATTCCAACGCCTCTTTTACTTTTATCCGATCGTAAAGAGCTGTTTGTTGAAGTTGGATTCCAATTTTTTGCTTAATCTCGTTCGAGGCTTCCTGAATGTCCATCCCAAGAATCTTAACCGATCCAGAATCTGATTTACGTAACCCCATCATGATTTCTAATGTCGTAGATTTTCCAGCCCCATTTGCTCCAATTATGCCAAGCACCTCTCCTTTTTTGATCTTTAAAGATATACCGTCAACCGCTTTTACATTTCCATAGCTTTTATATATATTTTCTAATTCAATGACATTCTTTTGCATTAAAAGATCCCCTTTCATTCTTACTTATCTGCCTTTCCTTATTTATGCTTATCATACAAGCGGAATCTTAATTTAATCTTAATTCAACCATATTTTACTATTAAGATTGCACCATACTTTCGGAATATAAGAAAAAGGTATAGTGCAAGCACTATACCTTTTTCTGTCTTATATCGGCAGTTCAATGATAAAATTTGTTTTACCTCTTTTAGGATTTACATCCACATCTACTTTGCCATTGTGCTTTTCAATAATTTTTCTCGTAATGGCTAGGCCTAAACCTGAACCGCCATCATTCATTCTGCTTTTATCGCCTCTTACAAAAGGATCGAAAAGTGAATGAGCGAGCTCTTCATCTATTCCTACACCATTATCTCCAATTTCCATTGTCATGGAGTCATTGCATTTACTCAACCGAATATAAACCATCGTTTTCTCTGTGTTATATTTAATAATATTTTCCAGAATATTAGATATGGCTCTATATAGAAGCTTTTGGTCAAATCGATACAAATTGGGGTTACTTGGGATATCGATATCGAGTTCCATTTCCTTCGCTTCAAACAATTCATAGTATTCAACAATGATTTCTCTAAAAAACTCACATAAATCTTTTTCTTCTTTATTTATCGGGAAATCTGGGCTATCTAATTTTGAAAACATAAATAACTCATCAATTAATGCATTCACCCGTATTGACTTATCATGTATGTATTTCAGAAACTTTTTCTTTTGATCCTCATCCTCAATCATTCCTTCGTATAAAGCCTTCGAGTATCCTTGAATCGTTGTCATTGGTGTTTTAAGGTCATGAGAGATATCGGCAAGCATTCTTTTTTTACTTTCTTCAAGTAAAGTCTTTTCTTGATTCTTTTTTTCAAGCTCTTCTGCCACACGTTGAAGATTTTCGTTCAATTCTTTATACCTTAATGAAGTTTTCATAATAAAGGGTAGGATACTTCCACCAAACAGTGGAGGAATGAGGCTGATCAATAAATAAAGTCCATTAAAAAACACGGTTTGATAAATTAGATATAGACTGGTTACAGTAAAGCTCCCACATAACAAGTACATCCACTTCAAAGGCAAACGGACGATTTGAAATGCAAAAACAAAAATAAGATATAAATACATCGGATTATATAAGAACCCGAATCCTAAAGTTAGGATGACTTCAGTAGCAATGAGTAACTTAGCAAAGCGCGCACTCCAAAAGACTTGTCTGTAAATCATTACAAAAATAATCAATAACAAAAGACCGAGGTACTGTTTATAAGATGGCTCCTGGAGCATAAAGTAGAATGGTATAAACATATTTACAAGATAAATATATGGATGCCATCCTTCATTTGGTGGAAATATTTTTTTTCCGATATGATGCAAATTCATCCCTACTCTTTAAGAAAATAGATCAATTGTATGAAATATCTATTTTTTTTCTAATTTATAACCTAAACCTCTTACCGTTTTTATATAGACTGGTTTTTTCGGGTTTTCTTCAATTTTTTCCCTTATTTTAGAAATGTGGACATTAATCGTGTTGTCCCCATCTCCATCTATATAATAATCATCCCATGCTTTTTCGAAAATTTGTTGTTTTGTATACACTCTTCCAGGTGAGTCCATTAACAATTCTAGAATTCGATATTCTATTTTCGTTAATGGAATACTAATCCCATTTCGAATAATCGAAAATGTAGCTTCATCTAAGGTAAGATCTCCAACCATTTTTTTGTGTGTTTCATTTTTTTGTGAAGCTTCATTTGAATAGCTATAGGTTCGTCTTAAAAGGGCTTGAACTCTTGCCACAACCTCCAACGGATTAAAAGGCTTTTGAATAAAATCGTCTGCTCCCAAACCGAGTCCTAATATTTTGTCATGATCCTCGTTTTTCGCTGAAATAATAATGATCGGTATAGCCATGGTTTCTCTTACTTTTTTAATAAGCTGGTATCCATCTATGATTGGCATCATCAGATCGACTAAAATTAAATCTATTTTATGAAGGTTAATAAACTCAATAGCCTTGCTTCCATCATGCGCTTCCATTATATGATAACCATCTTTCTCAAGATATAGCTTTAATAATTCTGTGATTTCTGGCTGGTCATCTACAATTAAAATGTTTCTTGTCACTGGAACCCCCCTTATCCTATTACTCTTTTTTCTAGTATATCAAGTGAGTATTACAGTTTATAGATTAATATAGAAATTGTCAGTTTAAAAAGTGAAGATTATAAATTAGGCGCTACTAATTCAACTTTCATTCTATCTGGATCTTCAAAGTATACAGCATAGTGGTTATTTCCTCCGGCAAAAGGATGCTTATTTGTATAAAGAATGTGTACGCCATTTTCTTTTAACTTAATTGTCATATCATCAACTTGCTTGCGGGAACTTGCGTGAAAGGCCAAATGATTAAGACCTACTCGACATCTATGATACGGGATATCAAGAAATCTCTCCTCAGCCTGGACGAAAACAATATAGGTTTCACCCATTTTCCAGCTCTGACCACCATCCCATTCTTGAAAAACATGATACCCTAATTCCTCTAAAAACCAACCCCAAAAATCAATTGTGTTCTTTAAATTAGAAACGTATATTTCGATGTGATGAATCAGTCCCTGTGACAATTTGTACTCCCCCCGTAGATTTAATTTTTCTTGGTCAAACAAATTCCCTTCAATATGGAACCTATTTTTTTCTATGTAACACAAATTGCGATTTACTCCGCTTAAACGAGTTACTTTGGTAAAAAGGAACAAGGTGCTCCTCGCAAAACAAACTGACAACATCTATATGTGTAAGTTCACTCATGATTTTCGAAATAAGCTGTTTTCCAATACCAGACTTTTGAAATTCGCTATGAACAACAACATCTTCAATGTACGCACGAAATTTCCCGTCAGTGATCGCTCTTGCAAATCCAACAAGTCTATCATCATCCCAAACACCGATGGCAATTACTGATTTTAGCATTTCCTCGATCTCTTGCTCTGTTCGTTCTGCCCACCAGCCCGCATCATTGTATAATTCCATTAATTGTATTGCTTTAAATGGTTTGTCTAAAAAATTATAATATTTCATTACCTCTCTCCGTTCCCAAAAAGCTTACTATATGTACTGTAAAAAAGTACCTGCCTCCCAATCTATTGGATGGGGAGGCAGGCATCGGTTTTGAAGAAACGATCCAAATAAGATTTATGTGCCACAAAAAGTTTGGTAAGGACGATTTGTAGGTATAGGTAGTGTTGAGTATTCAGCCTGTTCAGCAGTGTGAGCGCAAGGATTTGAAAGAACATCAAGCAGTCGCCTCATTACACTATAATCCCCTTGACTCACTGCAGCCTCTAGGGCTTCTTCAACTCGGTGGTTCCGAGGAATAACTGCTGGATTATTGTTTCTCATCAATTGTTGTGAGGAATCCTTTGATTCCTGCTGTCTACCTAATCTCTTCTGCCACATTTCATGCCACCCAGCAAATTCTGGTGTTTCAAATAGAAGTGTTTCATCTAGCTTTTCAAATGTTAATGCAAGGAAAGTATTTGTATAGTCTGCACGATACTTCTGCATCATAGTGAGGAGTTCCTTTATAAGTGATTCATCCTGCTCCTCTTCATTAAAGATGCCTAGTTTTGCTCTCATCCCTGAAAGCCATCTAGATTGATATAATTTACTAAAATCTGAAAGGGCATCCTCAGCTAACTTGACTGCCTGCTCTTGATCGTCATGCAATAGCGGCAATAGTGTTTCGGCAAATCTGGCGAGATTCCAAACACCAATATATGGCTGATTGCCATAGGCATATCTTCCTTCTCTATCAATCGAACTGAATACTGTTGCTGGGTCGTAAACATCCATGAATGCACAAGGACCATAATCAATGGTTTCACCACTGATCGCCATGTTGTCCGTGTTCATCACCCCGTGAATAAAGCCCACCAATTGCCATTTCGCAATTAGCTCTGCCTGGCGCTTAATTACTTCCTGAAGTAGTGAAAGATAGCGACTATCATCAACTTCAATGTTTGAAAAATGACGCTTTAATGTGTAATCAGCCAGGTCCCGAAGCTCCTCAACTGTGCCCCATTTTGCAACGTATTGAAAAGTAGCAACGCGTATGTGACTGGAAGCCACACGAGTCAAAATCGCACCAGGAAGGTTGGTTTCACGGATGATCGACTCTCCAGTTATTACAACCGCTAGACTTCGCGTCGTTGGAATACCTAGTGCATGCATAGCTTCACTGATGATGTATTCGCGCAGCATCGGTCCAAGTGCGGCACGTCCATCGCCCCCTCTGGAGTAGGGCGTTCTACCTGAACCCTTAAGCTGAATATCAACGCGCTCACCTTGTGGTGTGATTTGCTCACCAAGCAGCAGAGCTCGGCCATCCCCTAACATGTTAAAATACCCGAACTGATGCCCCGCATAAGCTTGAGCAAGAGGAGAAGCACCTTCAGGTATTTGGTTGCCAGCAAGCTCAGCTACACCTTCTTCGCTTTGCAACGTATGAACGTTTAAACCAAGCGATGTTGCCAAAGGATTATTAAAAATAATTAGCTTTGGTGAACGTACAGGAGTTGGGCTGAGGCTAGAAAAAAATGATTTAGGCAGACGAGCATAACTATTGTCTAAGTTCCATCCAATTTCATTATTCTTAGTCATCGTATCTCCTTCTCTTCTTTTGGATATTAGTTTTTTATAAAAATCAGTGGCATTTTAGTATCAACTTTCTAAACCAAGCCAGCTCTTATTAGTGTCTGATTCTGCCAATTTATTATACCGTTTCTATCCATTGAAAGTGAACGCAAAAAGGAATAGCCCAAATAAGTTAAAATAAACCGTAATAAACGATGGTAACTGTCACTATTTACAAACATTCGTTTCTATCACTATATTATTTACCTAATAAATATTAATAAAATAGTATTACAACTACGTAACCCTCCCAGTAGCGACTGTCCCGATTGTATGAAGAGTTAAAAAGTGTTGATGTGACTAATTTTTTTATTTATCAGTTTTCCATTTTATTACTGAAAAGTTACTTCAATCCTAACAATCTCTGATCGACTACCAATTCGGATAGGTGGTCCCCAAAAGCCAAATCCAGATGAAACAATAGCATGGAGCTGATTAAATTGACGATATCCCCAATCTAATTCATACATTCTTTGAGTAATAAAATGGTTAGGTGCCATTTGCCCCCGATGGGTATGGCTCGACAAGAGTAAATCCACACCACTCTTTTCGGCATGTATAATTTCTGTAGGTTGATGGTCCATCATCACAATTGGAAAGGTTTGATCCACATCATGAAGCAACTTTTCGATTACTTGACGATTTGAGTCTATTTTATCCTTACGACCAACAAGATAAAAGGATTCACCCTACCTTTATGATTTCATCTTGTAAAATAGAGACCCCAATACGATTCATTTCTTTTACAAACTCCGGAATGGCTCTCCCGTAGTATTCATGGTTGCCTAAAACTCCAAAAACACCTAAAGGAGCTGACAGTTCTTTCATCACATTCCCCATATTTTTTTGAATAAATGGCTCCGGGTCGTCATCGATAATATCACCAGGGAACAAGATGATATCTGGATTCAACTCATTTATTCCCTTTACAAGTCGTCGGAGATGAGCTAATCCTGACAAGCTGCCGAAATGCATATCTGAAGCCATAGCAATCGTTAGCTTTGTGCATGGATGTTCTTTTTTCGAAATGACAACCGAATAAGATCGAACGATTGGGCTATAAGCATTGTATGTCCCATATATAATAATAAATAAGAATATCACTAGGAAAGAAACACCAACCCAAGTAATAATCGTTTCCTTAGGGAATCCCACAATACTTAATATCCAAACTATAAGATTCGTAATGGGCAACAATAGAAGTGCATACTGCAATACAGCAAACCAATAGGAACCTATTATCCTGATGAAGGTCAAACTCTTGATTACTCGACCAATTAAATAAGAATTAAACAAAAGACCTACAAGGATTCCATATAACCATTTTCCCTCTAAACCGAAAACTGTGTGAAGCCAAACCCAACCATTCCAGCTAATGTAAATGGCCATTAACGAATATATGGGCAAGAAAAAGAACTATCCGAAAAATAAATTGACGTTTCATAAACGTACTCCTTTGAAATTGTAGAAGTACTACAAAATATAGTTTCTAAATCAATAATCTACCAAGCAGAATTGTCTAACAGTAAGTCCTATATAAAGCTAATTAGTCCCGACCAAATTGGGTTCGTAATACAGTTATAAATCCATCCAAAATTTCATGACTAACAGAAAATCCTTTACGTTTATAAAATTCCAAGGCATCATGATTGCCATTTGAGACATAGATAAAATAATCTTCAATATCTTCAAATTGCTTCAGCCACTCTATGGACATATTGAAAAGTTTAGAACCAATCCCATATTGTCTGTATTCTTCTTTAATATAAAATTGGGATAAACAACCTACATTTTTTCTATTAACAGAAGAAAGGTCAAAAAAAGTGGCAAATTCATTTGAATAGGTTTCTTTAGGTGAAATATTGGAATACACATAACCTACTATTTTTTCATCATCTTTAACTACCACAATATAATTGTGTATTGCACTTTTTATCGAAGGGATCATCCTTGTGTCAAAATTCATATTTTCAAATAGCTCTGGTTTCATGTATGCTTTCGACTTTTGAAAGACCATCAGTTCATTACATAATTCTCGACAGTATTCAGCTTTTTCTACTGGAATAATTTCGTATGTAAAATTCATTTTTTTCACTCCTTACTTATCATCCTATTCAGTCCATAAAAACTATTTTGTATAAAATTCATTTAATAACGCAATCGTTATATTCCTTTATTATCTCGTAATTCAATAATAGTGGCTTCAGGAGCAATTATTTTACACAAACTCCCATTCTCGACATGATAAATTTCTTGACCATCTTTTAATATAAAGTCAACGCCCCATTCCTTCAATTTTTTGACCTCCTCAACTAAATCCTCTACCCAAAGACAAAGATGAACGATTCCCTGCGTATTTGGATTTATATTACTAAGGTTTTCTCCTACTTTTCCAGTTTGTAATTCAATATAAAAATCTCCTAATCTTAACCAAGAGTTAAAATGGCGATTATGAAAATTGGGACATTCTGAAACTAATTCAAAACCAAGAAGTTCCTTATAAAAATGTAAGGATTCTTCATAATGGTTTGTCTGAATACATATATGATGAACAAAATGAGAACTCATTTAATCTCCTTTTTAAAGGTAAGCTTTACCTGATTTTTTTTATCTCTTTTAACTAGAGTGTTGATTTCCGCTGCAGTCGCTTGCTTTCCGCGGGGCGGGCGCTGGCTACCCTGTGTCTGTGGGGTCTCACCTGTCCCGCTAATCTAAGCAGGGTCAAGTCATTTCCACTCCAATCAACGGTTTAAAAATCGACAATAAATTTTAACAAAACCTAATAATTATGAATGTACCACACTAATCCTGTTAATAGATTGATTAGCGCAACATTAGTACTAAGTATTTTTCTCGTTTATAAATCAATTAAGAAAAAGAATCCTAATGACATCTGCTGACTCATATAATGGTTCAACCAATTAGGATTATGAATCTATATAATATTAATTTGGCTATATGCAAACAGGTTATTGGCTGAAATTGCGTAATAACTTCAATATGCATAAAGTTCATAGAAACGACAAAAATCCAACCAAAAGAAGAGGTAACCGGTCAGAGTTATTCTAAACACTTCACTTATTCCTTTCAGAGTTCCGAAATAAATGACTTCACACTCTCCTTTAATATTGCTTGTTTGCAAAGACCGTAGTACATTTTTTATTCCAGTCTTTATGTACGATTATTAATCATTAACTGGTAAAAATCCACATCCTGCCACTCCCCGAATTTAAACCCAACCTCTTTAAAGCAGCCAACAAATTCAAAACCAAATTTCTTGTGAAGCTTCACGCTTCCCTCATTACCACCAGTAATTCCTGCAATAATCGTGTGATAACCAAGATCAATTGCTCGTCTTATGATCTCTTTCATAAGTGCGCTACCAATACCATAGCCTTGCTGTGTTTGAGATATGTAAATCGATATTTCTGTCGTTTTGGAATACGCCGGTTTAGCCCTGAAGGAACTTAAACAACAATATCCCACAACTTCTCCATTTCGCTCAGCTACAATTAATGGATACTTTTCATCATGAGAGTCAAACCAAATTTTACGTTTATCCAATGTTTGAACTTCTATATCGAATGTCGCTGTTAAATGACGAATTGCATAATTATATATATCTAGCATTGCCGGTAAATCAAGAATAGTAGCTTCTCTTATATCCACGATTATACTTCCCTTCTAATAAAAACATTATAGAAATTTTATATTATAACTAAAGAGAAATATATTGATTTCTTAGATTATTTAATAAGAATTATTTTACTGCTTTAGTCTATTAAAGTTTAAATTATCTTATAAATTCAATTATCCATTTTCACTATTATAATAATGTGTAATCAATATGAAATACTAGGAGGGATCGGCTTTGAAGATATTAGGAATTTTAACTGGGTCCATTCTTGTTGCAATTGCTTTTAACTTATTTCTCATTCCACATGAGATTATGAGTAGTGGTATTAGTGGATTATCCATTATCCTAGGTATGTTTACCCCTTTTAATGCAGGAATTTATAACCTTCTATTAAACTTTCCTTTATTAATCATAGGATATATGAAATTAGGAAGAACCTTTATCATCAATACTATTCTATCCGTTATTAGCATTTCAGTTAGTTTATATTTCATACCTATTCATGAGATTGCTACCAATTCCATTTTATCATCCGTCTTTGGTGGAGCATTGGTAGGATTAGGAATTGGCATTATTTTTCGCTCATCTGGTTCATCTGGTGGATTTGATATTATTGGTATGTTACTAACTCGCCATAAAGATTTTCCAATGGGGACTTTGTTATTTGGAATGAATGGTTTTGTTATTCTTATATCAGGTTTCTTAATTAGCTGGGATGCATCACTAAATACATTAGTATCTATTTTTGTAACGGGGAAGGTCATTGATTCTATTCATACCCATCATGTAAAAATAACCCTCATGATTATTACAAAAAAAGGCGAAGAAATGAGGCAACAATTGTTGTCCAATGTATATAGAGGCGTCACTATGATTGATTCAGTCGGAGGTTACTCTAACGAAAAAAGTCATATCCTCATGACGGTTGTTACTCGTTATGAATTAACAGAAATAAAAAACCTTATTCATGAAGTCGACCCCACTGCATTTGTGAATATTACTCAAACGATAGAGGTTATGGGGCTATTTCATAAAAAAGAAATTGCATCTTAAACGAAGAAGTTTTCATTTGATAGAATAGAAAAAAATATACTAAAACCTAAATCACGTTTAGTTTTAGAGTTAACTCTAACCTTTTTAAAAGTAGATGGAGAGGCAGACTTTTTCAGCTTTCGAAATCGACGATCAGTGCGATAAAGTATCTGCTGCGTTTGATGAAATATTTAAAGGCAATGATTGACTATGTGTAAAATAAAGTGAAATAAATTTTCCTCTTTTTGAACTCTGTGAAGAGGTTAAGCAATAATTTAAGCAGTCGATTTAACATAAATTCGTACTGCTCTTTCTAATTTCCACAACTTGAATGATGCTAGGAACTATCCTATATTCGGATTGCGCCTAGTATAGTAAATAGGTCAAATAAATAGAAAAAGGCCACCGTTTTCATTGTAAAATGGAAGTACCTATCACAGAACTTCCAATATTACTACCCTAACCAAGGAGATGAAAACGAT